>JACQJM010000070.1 GCA_016205045.1 Elusimicrobiota bacterium
ATCCAACCCATCTCCATCACCAGTCAAACAATCATTGTTCAAGAAATACCCCAGGAGAAAGGGCTCGCCCTCACCAGTTTTTCGGACCGCGAGTATCGCGACACGATAGAGATCAGCCCCCAACGCAGAGGGGGCATGGTGATGGCCAATTTGCTAACCGTGGAAGAATATCTTCTGGGCGTTCTTCCCTCAGAGGTCCCTAAAACATGGCCTATGGAGGCCTTGAAAGCCCAAGCTATTATCGCACGCAACCAGATTTTTATTCGGCAAAAATATATGAAGCCGCACCAGAAATTATACGACCTGTGTGATACTCAACACTGTCAGGTGTACCGAGGGGTCAAAGCGGAAAGCACGCGGACCAAACAGGCGGTAGAGGAGACACGGGGCATGGTGCTCTATTATAAGGATAGACTAGCCCAAAGTCTCTACCACTCTACCTGCGGCGGTGAAACCCAAGACTCCTCCGAGGTCGGCTGGGGGCACACCCCCTACTTGACCCGCATTCTGGATGGCGATCCTCAATTAGCATCCCCTCCCCACTCCCCCTGGGAATTCCTTTTATGGATCAAAGGATTTCCCCAAGTTTACTGCAAAGCCCCCGAATACTCCTCGTTTTCCGAGTTTCGTTGGCTTCGAATCATTTCTCATCGGGACATGGAGATCCGCTTAAACCGCGAGTATCATATTGGAAAGCTCCTCTCCATCATTCCGGTCCAGAGAAGTCCCTCCGGCAACGTGAATGCGGTATGGGTCATAGGTTCCCGAAAAAAGATCACCATCAAACGCGAGCATCTCATCCGCAGGAATTTAGGACGGCTCCGCAGCACTCTTTTTTTAATTGACACCCGCAAAGACGCCGCCGGAAATCCCCTGGAGTACTGGGTTTACGGGGGGGGCTGGGGTCATGGCATCGGTCTATGCCAGACCGGGTCTGCCACCTTGGCCGGAAAAATGGGCAAAACTTATCAAGAAATCCTGGAGCACTACTACCCTGGAACACACATTAAGAAATTAGAGTATTAATCGGATTCATCCCTCACTTGGGCTTCTGTCGTCCCTCACTTTGTAAAGCGGCCGAAGTGAGGGACACAACATTTTGGCTGGATAGTTAAGTCTCTAGTGATCGGGATAGAACAGGATGGAATGGAGTGCTGTAATGGAGAGAATGCAGTCAAAACAGAAGCCCAAGTGAGGGATTCATCATTTCTTCATCAATTCTTCAGGTAAACTTTATTCCTATCCTTTACTCTATGGATAGGACCACGCCCATGAGATTCTCGATATCTCTCAGACCATGGAATAAGACCCTACTCCTAAGTTTGTGTCTCTTGGTTTCTCTCTCCTCATACTCTCAAGCCCAGACACCAGTAAATAGTTGCGGGACCGTTTCTGGCAACGTCATCCTTACCGCAGATCTCTCTTCTACCAACACTTCCTGCCTAACGGCAGGAAGCGATAATACGACCATTGATGGCAACGGCCACACGATTACCGTGACTGGAACGGGAGAAATTTTTGCGGTGTATGTGCCGTTCAAAGCACATGTCACTATAAAAAATCTTCACTCCAATAGGGCTGTTCGATATTATGGGGATGCCGCACAGTATGGGTTGGTAGAGAATTGCGATATCGGTGGGCTGGAAAACTATTACGGCGATTTCATCACCATTCGCAACAACAAGCTCAAGGGCATGCTCCTATGGGCTTTTGCGGCCACGATAACAGGGAATGAAATTGTGGGGGGAGGTCAACACCCCATTGATATTTCCAACAAGGGAACGGGCTACACGAACTGCCCCTCTCGGGGATTAAATCCTTCCGACCCCACTTACAACCATATTTTTGAAAACAATATTGTGATCAATAACAACCCGGATCCAGGGGGCGGTTCCACCGGCCTGTACCTACGGTGTTCTTCCAATAATCTGATCCGAAACAATGTTTTTGTAGGAACCCTGGATGCATCGGCTCTTTTTATGAGGGACTCCGCCAATGACAACATCCTGGAGTATAACACCATCTGGGCCGACGCAGCCCCTCGCGCCGCGATGTTCTGGGGGGATGGGGCCGCTCCCGGAACAGGCCCTACGGAGCCCAAAAATAACACATTCCGCTATAACCTCTTTCGCGGAAACACCTCCCGAGGATTCGAAGCAAGAGTTTCGGATGGTAACAATCTTTTTGCCTACAATCTGTTTCTATCTAACAATGCTCAAGGGGACAGGTTGGTTATTGATTCCGGATTCACAGACACCTATGATCACAACACGTTTTACAACTACTCCTCGGCAGGTTCCTCGATTCGGTTCGTGGCCCCCCCCGATGGCTTCATCAATCTCACCCATAACATCATAGATTATGGAGGGACAAACAGCCCATTCGAATGGAGCAATCCCTGGGGTAGCACCAGGGATGCCACCCCCGCGGAAGTTACGGCGGACAGTAATACCTACTTCAATCGGACGGGCACCGTTTCCTTCGGAATTTATGGCAACTCACTTTCAGCATGGCAAACGAACACGGGAGATGATACTCATTCTCGCATCATGGACCCCTTATTTACAAACCCCTCGGCACTAGATTTCAGGATCGGACAACCGGCCGCGGAGGGAGCCCTCTTATCGTCCAACCCCGGCTGCACAGAAAACTGGACCTGCACCAACTGGTCCAATACTTGCGCCATGGGAGTTCAGGTACGCTCCTGCATGGATTCTGGCAATTGCAGAACCTGGAACAGTAAACCCGCAACCACAAGAGCTTGCAGTGGGGGAGATACCACCCCTCCTTCTTTAGCCATCATCTCTCCCTCCAATGGAGCCACGGTAGCGAGTCCTCTGACGATTTCTGGAACCGCCTCAGATAATACAGGACTCGCCCGTGTGGAAGTGCAGGTAGATGGCGGATCCGCTCAAAATGCCTCAGGAACCAATGCCTGGAGTCTCACTTTGGGAACGCTAACAAATGGGTCCCACACATTACTGGCAAGGGCCGTAGATACTTCCAACAACACTGCCACCCAAACCATTTCTGTCACGGTCAATAACCCCGTGGACGTCTCTTCACCTACAATTTCGATTCTGGTGCCCTCCGGCGGAGCCACAATCACAAGCGCTTTGACCGTATCGGGGACCGCCGCGGACAATGTGGGTGTAACCCTGGTGGAAACATCCTTAGATGGAGGCGCTTTTGGTTCCGCGACAGGAACCACAAACTGGACCAAAAGTTTGGGAACCCTGTCCAACGGGTCTCACAGCGTCTCGGCCCGAGCCAAAGATGCCGCCGGAAATACATCTCCCTTGGCCTCGGTCAATTTTACCGTCAACATAGCCTCCTCCAGCTGCGGCAGTCTGCCCCTGGACTTCTTTGGAACTTCCGTGGGTACGGAAAAGTGCATTCAATTGAACTCAAATCTTACCAGTGCCACTGAAGTCACTCTCACCATGACCGCCAATGATATAGACGCTGCGGAAGAAACTAAGATGTACGTCAACGGGAATCTGCTGGGACTGCCCTCCAACATCTATGGAGATGGCGCCACATTGACCGGTTCAGTTTCTGTGCCTTTGAATAATCTGGTGTCGGGGAATAATGAGATAAAGTTCCGGTTTGACAGCAACTTGAACGGAACGACCGGAGGGTTCAGGATAGATGCCGTGCGAATTGACATCACCACAGGAAGCGCGGGAGGAGACACCACTCCTCCCACCCTTGACATCACTTCCCCTTCCAGTGGGGCCACGGTCTCAGGCAACATCACCGTTTCAGGCACCGCATCGGATAATGTGGGGGTAACCCAAGCTCAGGTACAAGTAGATGCTGGAACTGCCCAAACCGCTTCAGGAACTTCTACTTGGAACTTGCAACTTGACACTCGCAACTTGACGAACGGCCCTCATATGCTCACGGCAACCGCCCGGGATGCCGCAGGGAATAACTCCTCAGTCTCTATTACAGTGACCGTCAACAACACCATGGATACCTCTCCTGTCATAAGCATCCTGTCTCCACTAGATGGCTCCAAGGTCAAATCCCCAGTCTCTGTCAATATCACCGGCTCAGACAATATGGCTGTTTCCAA
>JACQJM010000071.1 GCA_016205045.1 Elusimicrobiota bacterium
CCCCTCCAAAAAAATCGGTCCCGTTCGCGGGCGCGGTCAGCGTTACGCTAGGCGGGGTGAAATCCCACCACACCCTCTCGTTGGAGTCGTCATCGAAATTTTCTCCCCCCATGGGGCCGCCCCAATTGACAAACTGCCAGCGCATCTTGCTGGAAATCCCAAGAACCGTGACGTTGCGCAGATTCGGCACGGACCTGGATTGGTTAAAAATTATTCCATAAAATGTCGCCGGGCCGGTCAAATCCTGCGCCGTGATGTAGCTTGATTGGGGAGAGTTTCCCTGCCCGGCAAAGTCAAACGTGCATGAAGCGATCTTAAGGCCGGCGGACCCGACGGTTTGAAGCCCTTTCTCATCCGCGTTGTTGACAGCGACGTAGGAGAGATCCAAAACTCCATTATTGACGATCGTGTAGTAAGCAGCAGCCGGATCCAGCCGATCCATCAGAGAAGGATTGGTAGGGGATCCAGATACCCTCAAGACGGCTCCCGGAGCGATGGTCAGCTTGGAGCGACCCCCCACCGAGATGGACGCGGGTCCAAAAAGCAACTTTTTAGGAAGATTGACATCCTCGGATTTTGCCATGATCACGAAATCCAGGAAGTCTCCCTCCTGAGGGGAAGGCCCTTCAGTGAAATTCAAAGAAAACTGAGGATTGAGGGTTGGAAATCCCTGTGTCCCGATAGATCCCGCAAAAGTACCCAGAAACCCGGACACCGAACCTTCCACCCGCCACATCCCCTGAGTTCTCTTAATCGTCACAATTTGAGAAACGGCATAAGCATTCATAGTAGACACCTGTGAAACTGAATGCCCAGCGCCCCGCATCAGTTTAGGAACTGTGTGTTCAGACATGTATGAGCGTAAACCATAATTCAAATTCATAGTTGAAGAGGAAACCGTATAATCTCCCCACAAACGCGCCGTCCCCTTTTCACCATTCTGTCCATAAGACAGGAGGTAGGACCCGGGACTGCTTAAAGCGTTAGCGAACGTCCCAAATTTGGCCGGATTCACTTTCACCTCCTTTAAAATAAGGCTGGCTCCATCCCCAAGGCCATAAGCGACCTCCTCATCTGAAGCGGGCCTTGAATTCCCTTTCAGGTCGTACCCCAAGCTTCCCCCCAATACCACGCTTTTTGATTGATACGTTCTGACGATCATATCGCGGGCGTTGGAGTAAATGATATTGGAAAGAAGAGTGGTTTCTTTAGCCCCCCATCCCAGTTCGATGCCGACGTTTAAACTTCCCGAGACTGTGTTTGAAACAATCAGATTTAAGGGTTCCGAAACCATAATCCCGCCGGCCGGCGACTTTATGCTATTGAAAGAAATCGTATTGCTTTTCGCGCCCAACTCATTAGCCGCGACTCCCCAGCCGGTCCCGTAGAGAATGTTGATGTGATTGGCGCTGATCAAGTTGTTTTTGCTGTTAGCGCCCAGATATATTCCTCCCCATTGCTTGAAAATTACATTTCCGCTGATGACGTTCTGGGAGGAACCATAAAGACTTAGGGCGTAGCTAATTCCATCTTCGATCACAGAATTTTGGATGCGGGCCGCAACCGCAGACCCTCCTCTCGCATCAAGAACTATCCCTGCCCTGACGTCACCACCCACATTGCTCAGCCCAAATCCGTAAAACTCGCCGTAATTGGCTTCGAATCCCAGCGATTGCACTAGAATGTGATACCGGCCGACGGGAGCGTCAATGAGAACATTCCTGGTTAGATTATCCACCTGGACGCTGTCCGCGACGTTGTGGTTGATGGAAAGCGGGACGGCCAAGCCTATCACCGCCGGATTTCCCGGTTGGATGGAGGAAATGGCGACTCTTTCCGAACCAAGGGTGATCATATCACCAATGGACCATCCTGTGAGGTCCGACCCATTGATTGAAATGGAATTTGCGCCCGCCAAGGCATCGGACATAAGCTCAGAATATGCTGCTTTAACCGCTCCCCGCACCGTGAACTTCGCGCCGCTTTCCACCAAAAGCCTATACCCACCTCCCGAACTGGCGAACTGAAGACGCGCTTTAACGCTCTGCGGAATGGGGGAGGCCTCGGTCCCCATGTCCAACCAAGCCCCGGAATGAACGATGAGGTCGCCGTCGGTTATGGTCAAATGGCTGTCCACGCTCCGGCTAAAAATTAAAGAGCCCTGGGCATTTGTTCCAAACCATCCCACGTGCACGGAACGGGCCTGGGCGGACGGGATATCCACCGTCACATCATGAAAAATGTTCACCTGATTTCCGGGGCCGGGTGGGGGGGCGCCCCCCCAAGTAGCCGGGTCCGACCAATTGCCCGACCGCACCGAGGTGTATAGGGCGCGAGAGGGATCATTGGTGGGGATGGTGTAGGAAACGCTTACAGAGCCCTTATGGCTGGGATCCGTGATGTCCGAGAGATTGGCGGTTATGGGGTATTGACCTGGCTCGGTGTTGGCGGGCGAGGTCACACTCATCCAAACAATTTCTCCGCGTTGGGGGTTCAAGTTTAAGCTGGGCGGATCAAAAACTACATTCCAACCTTCCGGGCCGCTCGCGCCCGACTGGAACGTGGTGCTGGGACAACTTGGATCATCGTTGTTAGAGATGTTGAGCGTGTATAGAGCGGTTTGACCGGCGTTTCCTACGTAATCGACGGGTGAAACAGTGAGTGTGGGAACACGCATTTGACATGTTCGGATGGTGTATGTAGCGGTTGCGAAACCTTCGGTGTTGGAAACATCGGGGTCTGCCGCTCTTACGATAATATTGTAAGATCCGAAACTCAGTCCACCCGGAACGCTCACTTGCATCTGAACCGTTTCCGTTTGCCCTGAGGTTAGGGCTAAAGAGAAGGCAGAGAAAGCAGCCGTCCAGGCATTTGAGGGCATTTGAGCCGACAACTGGTATATGGACGAGAAAGGGCTGTTATTGGTGATGGACACCGTAAAATTTACAATCTCAGCCCCTCTCCCTGTCACAGCGGAGGGATTTATGGTTACGGTGGGTGCCAGAGATGGTTGTGAACCCTGGTAGTTGATCGTATAGGTGGCCCTCCCATAGCCTCTATGGGTCGCATCCCCTCCATCCACCGCCAGCACTCCGACATCATAAACCCCATCGGGATAGGAATACGGGACTGTAACGTGAAGCCCGGTGACGCCGGTTTGCCCAGGTGATAAACTTAGGGTGGGGGCATCCAAGATGGAATCCCACCCCATAGGAGTTTGGGGTGTCAATGCGAAAGCGGCAGGAGATAAACCGTCATTCCTCACTGACACGCTGTAGTCCACAGTCCTCCCGTCCCCTCCGGCCTGGTTGGAGGGAGACAATATGACAGACACCTGCGGGATGGCGCATGCCCCCGTGGTCTGGGAAGATCCGGCCTTTTGACCGCTATTTGGGGATTCACAGGTAACCTCATAAGATCCTCTCACTCCTGCCCCATGACCATAGTTGGTATTCGGTTCATACGCGTCCACGCCCACTACATATGATCCCTCAGGTGAACCTTCCGGAATATTCACAATCATTTTTGTAGATTGAGTCCATCCGGGAGGGATGACAAGCGTTCCTGATTCAAAGGCAGTCCCACCACCCGAACTGTTTATTCCTTGTAGTTCAAAAACCGTGTCGGCACAACCAGGCCCCACATCCCGGTTGCTAATCGCTACCACATATTCGATGTACCAGGAAGCAGGACCGGAATTATTTAGGGGGCTCATCGCCACAACGGGATTGGATTGAGCGCATCCGAAAAGAACCCTAATTCTGGCTGACACATCGTCATGATCCATCTGCCTTATCGTAATCAATGCGTAAGGATCAGAGATGGCTAGGCCATCTACAAGAGGGTTAGTAACAAGTTTGCGTCGCAACCACCAAGAATCTGGATCGATCAAGAAGCTATAGCCATAAGTGTCTCTACTCCCATCAACATCCACCAGATGGACTTCTGATCCCCAAGAAGAGTAAATTCCTTGTCCATCACTGTCCAACCCGACAGGCTGCCTGTACCCTATAAAATAGTCCTCCCCCATCGTATTTGGCCTCCGCAATTTGAGCGCCTGGGGCCCGGTCTGATTGTCCTCTAATCTATATACCCTATAATCACCGCTAGCACTTATCTCCTGGATGCGGTTGGAAGGGATGTAACCTAGATGGGATTTTTTATTTGCATTGAAGTGTTTGAAATATTGATAGCCCGATCCCATTGTGTCCCACTCGTCCCCATACTCAATAGGTTTACATCCGCTTTTATTCAGCGGAAATAAAGGGCCCGCTGGGACCGATTTATCCTTACAATCTATTAATGATGCATGCCTCAAGCCATACGTATGCCCTAATTCATGATTAAGCTCTCCGCTGATAACAGAGAGTTCTTTGCCTGGAACAACACCAACGTAAACATCGCTTTGATAAAGCGCCGCTGATCCAGCCTCATTACAGGTCGTCATGTGCGGAAAAACAAACAGGAACCTGTCATAGGAATTGGGATCTATCCCAAGATCCTGTCTAATAGTATTTCCCGCCTGCATGGAACCCAAAACAGACGGGCACTTCTGCATAAGGGAGCTTTCGTACCAGCCGTAAACATCCGCCATCTGTCCAGGTCCGTTTTTACCTACCATAGCGGCTTGACCGAATGAATTTTCTTCATAAAATTTTTTTACCGATTTGTTATTCCCGAAAACGCCATCGAATGCCTGGGCGAGGGTTATGGGCTGCGTCCTCAGATCCGCGAAGTTGAAGAGAATCACCGCGACCCTAATATTTCCCGTTGGAGAATTATTGTTTAGAGACGCCGCCGTGGCTTTCATATTTTGCTGCGAATTGTCAGCCATTACGGAAGAGGCTCGAAGAGTTAATTCCTGGAGAGATCCCGACACACTGACCTGGGAACCGGAGGGCAGGCGGGGAGAATCATCGGAAAGCTGGAGGCGGTACGTCTTATCGGCGGTCTTTAATAGGTAGAACTCCGTAGACCGTTTATTTTTAAAGTCATCCGCGACTCCTATGTAGAACGTTCCGGTAAGGGTCACCGAGGATGTTCCCCCATCAAAACCAGGAAAAGTGTCACCTGAGTCCGTGATCATCGGGGAGCCGGAGAGTTTGTGTGGAATAAGGCAGACAGACAGGATAAAAAAACCCTTTAAAATTAACCGCCGAAATGTGTTATCTCGTTTCATGGTGGTGTGGTAATTAGGATAACCAACCAGTCTGAATTTATCCTGAAGAATGAGTAAAGAAACGGTAAAAAAGGTGTCTAATAAGACAGGGGTTAGGGGTTAGGG
>JACQJM010000072.1 GCA_016205045.1 Elusimicrobiota bacterium
ACCCCTAACCCCTGACCCCTATCCCCTGTCTTTACGGCCTCGAAGATCGTGGTGCCTGTTTTTTGGGTGAATTCTCTGAAGGCGGTGATGATTTTTTGAGTGAACGGACCCGCTTGGCCTGATCCGATCACTCGTCCATCTATTTTTACCGCGGGGATAATTTCAGCTCCGGTTCCCGTAAGAAAGACCTCTTCGGCTTGGTAAAGTTGAAACATGGTAAATAACTCTTCCACAACCGGCATCTTAAATTTTTCGGGGATCAATTTAGCCACTACCATGCGGGTTACCCCTTCCAGAATCCCTGCGGAGACGGGAGGGGTGAACCACTTCCCATCCTTGAGGAAAAAAACATTATCTCCTGAGCCTTCCGCCACGTAGCCTTCGTGATTGAGCATAATCGCCTCTCCGGCTCCTGCTCGCACGGCCTCATTCTTAGCCAAGATATTGTTGAGGTAATTGAGGGATTTGATGCTGGGGGACAGCGAATCATGGGGGGTGCGCCTGAAAGAAGAGGTGATGACTTCCAAGCCCTTTTTATAAAACGAATCTGGGTACAGCTCTATCTTATCCGTGATGACGATCAGGGTGGGACGCTTACATTTTCTCATGTCCAAACCCAAGTCTCCCGTGCCGCGCGTGATCACCACCCGGATGTAGGCGTCCTTTTGACTGTTGGTTCTTAAGGTTTCCAGGATGATCTCGCGGATCTCCTCCCGGCTCCAGGGAAGATCCATGAAAATTCCCCGGGCAGAGTTAAGAAGCCGGGCGAGGTGTTCTTTCAACATGAACACTCGTCCGTTATAGGCCCGTATGCCCTCAAAAATACCATCGCCGTATAAAAGCCCGTGATCAAAAACGGAAATTTTTGCCTCATCCTTTTCATGGTAGCGACCATCAATATATATTTTCATCCGGCCTCCGTTAGTTTTCCGTCGGTCATGTGCAGTGTCCTGCTCGAAAATCGGGATGCCTGCTCGTTGTGAGTGACTAAGACGATCGCTACTTTTTTTGATTGTGATAGTTCCCATAGATCATGTAATACCAATTCTGTGTTGTGCTTGTCCAGGTTCCCCGTCGGTTCATCCGCCAAAAGAAGTTCGGGGTGGTTCAAAAGGGCCCGCACTAAAGCGGCCCTTTGCTTCTCACCACCCGAGAGTTCTGGGGGAAACTTATGCTGTACGCGAGACAGCCCAAAAAACCGAAGCAACTCCAAGGCTCTCGGTTTCCGGTCTTCTCCGGCGATGCGAGCCGGCATGAGAACATTTTCTTCCACCGTAAATTCAGGGAGTAGGGAATCAAATTGAAAGACGAAACCTATTTTTTTATTTCTTAGGTGGGAACGTTCCGTTTCGGACAGGTTCTTAAGGTCCTGCCCGAAGAGATGGACCTGCCCGCTGGAGGGTAGGTCCATGGCTCCCAGAATATGCATAAGCGTGGATTTCCCTGATCCGCTGGGACCTAAGATGGTCAGGAATTCTCCTTCCGCCATCTCCAGATCCACGCCCTTGAGCACGGATGTTCTCGTTTTTCCATCGCCATAAGTTTTGGTCAAGCCTTTAGCTTCGATAACTAATTTTTTTGTCGTGGCCGTTTGATCCGTGACCTCAGACCTTGGACCTTGCCTGCCTGCCGGCGAGGCAGGGACCTTGGACTGAGGTCTATCCATATCTTATCGCTTCTACCGGATGCGCGCGAGAGGCCTTGAGGGCGGGATAGAATGTGGCCATTAAGCAGAGGATAAGGCTGCCCGAGCAAATCCACAAAATATCCATAGGCTGGATGGCTATCGGAACGCGGGTCAGGTAGTAAATGTCACCCGGAAGTTCCACGATGGGATATTTCCCGATGATCCAGGAAAGTAGGAGCCCCAGGGCCACTCCAAAGCCGATTCCGCATCCCGCGATAAGAAATCCTTCCCACCAGAATATTTTGGAAATATTTTTAGGGGTGGCTCCCAAGGCCATGAGAATACCCACATCGCGCACCTTTTCGGTGGTGAGCAGAATCAGATTGGAAGCGATATTAAGCGAGGCTACCAAAACAATCAGGATGAGGATGATAAACATCACGAACTTTTCCATTTTCAGGGCCGCGAACAGAGTCTGGTTCATTTGGCTAAATGATTTTACGGAGTACCCCAAGCCCAACTGTTTCTGGAGCTTTTGTGCCACTTGTTCGGCGCGGTTTAAGTTCCGCAGCTTTACCTGTAAGCCGGCGGCAGAGCCCCGAAGATCTAAAAAAGAACTGGCCTGGTCCAGCCCGGTATAAGCAAAGGTGTTGTCAAATTCATAATACCCGGTGCGAAGAAGCCCTACCACTTTAAATTTCTGCATCTTGGGGTAAAGCCCCAGAGGAGTTGCTATTTCTTGGGGGGAGATCATCACCACCTCCGCTCCGGGACCCACCCCTATGTTTTTTGCCAATTCCATTCCTAAGACCACTCCTTGGGGTCCTAATTCCCAGGTTCCTTCCAGAAGAAATTGGTTCAATTCATTAACTTGAAACTCTTGGATGGGGTCTAGGCCTTTAAGCACTATCCCTGTAGAGCGCCCGCGATAACTGAGGATGGCCTGGCCCAAAACGAAGGGGCTGAAGGCCACAACTTCTTTTTCCTGTCTTAAAATTTCCTTGAGCCTTTGCATCTCTTTGTCTCTAGTCAAGGAGGGTTTTTGTGAGTCCCAAGAAAGGAGCCCTTGTCGGTCATAGAGGGTAAGGTGGCTCTGAGCTCCAATGACCTTTTTCTGAATATCGGATTGAAACCCATTCATGACCGAGAGGGTAGTGATGAGGGCGGCGACACCTACGGCCACACCGGAGATTCCAATGGCAGTGGTTACTAAGGCAAATAATCCTTTGCGTCTTGCCTTGAGGTAGCGTAGGGCGACGAATAATTCAAAAGACACTCTTAATTCCTTAATTCCCTAATCACTTTTCAGTCCTTCCGCCTTGAGGGTCGGAAACAAAATCACTTCCCGGATCGATTCTTGATCTAAAAGAACCATGGCCAAGCGATCGATGCCTATTCCAATTCCCCCGGTCGGAGGCATGCCGTGTTCCATGGCTTGCACAAATTCTTCATCCAGGATTTCCGCTTCATCGTCTTGTTCTTTTTCCCTCTGTCGCTTCTGTTCCACGAATCGCTCTCGCTGATCGACAGGGTCGTTGAGTTCCGTATAAGCATTGGCGAGTTCTTGGCCGTTGAAAAAAAACTCGAATCGCTCCACCAGGGACTCATCCCCAGGCTTGAGCTTGGCCAGGGGGGTAATGGCAGTGGGGTGGTCCATAATGAAAACAGGCTCCTTGAGTTCAGGAAGAATGCAGGCATCAAAGATCCTCTCGAATATTTTGGCGCTGGGGGTGGATTCGTTGGCCTCCACAGAATGTTTACGCGCCAAGGCGATAAGGCCTGTGCGGTTGAAACTTTTTCCACTCAGGATTTGGTGAATGTCTTCCCCGCAGTATTTTTTCCACAACTCCGCAAGGGCGAGTCTGGCAAAAGGGGGTTTAATATCTTTTTTGCCGCAGGATTCCGCGCTGTGCGTCAGAAGGCCTTCCAAAAGTTCTGCCATGGTGTGGTAATCCGCGTACGCCTGGTAGGCTTCCAGCATCGTGAATTCAGGGTTGTGGCGGGTATCGATGCCTTCGTTGCGAAAAATTCTGCCGATCTCGTAGACTTTCTCAAACCCGCCGATAATGAGGCGCTTGAGATAAAGTTCTGTGGCAATGCGCAGATGCAGCTGCATGTCTAAAGCTTTGTGATGTGTGCTAAAAGGTTTGGCCGTGGCTCCCCCTGCCTGGGCCAAAAGGATGGGGGTTTCCACCTCTAAAAAACCCATTTCGTCCATGGATTTTCGAATGGCCGAAATGATTCGAGAACGGGCCTCAAAGACAGATTTTACTTCAGGGCTGGAAATAAGATCTAGGTGGCGGTGCCGCTGCCGAAGTTCCGCATCCTTTAGGCCGTGCCATTTCTCCGGCAAAGGACGCAGCGATTTGGAAAGCAAGGTCAGGGAAGCCACTTCGATGGTAGTTTCGCCAGTCTTGGTTTTAAAAGAAACACCTTCCATGCCGATGAAATCTCCCACATGGATGTCTTTGGTGAATAAATGATAAGCGTCTTCTCCCAGTTTGTCCCGTTTTAAATAGATTTGGATTCGGCCAGTGGAATCTTGTAGGTGGGCGAAGGAAGCTTTGCCCATCTCTCGGATGAGGACGAGCCTTCCCGCCGTTGTCACCGCGGTTCCCAGAGGAAGGGAAAGAATCTCTTGGGCGGAGTGAGTTTTAGAAAAACGGGGAGGGTAGGGGTTCACGCCCCTGTCTCTTAGCTCTTTTAATTTTTGTTGTTTTTTCTCGATAATTTCGGAGATGGGTTCCATATTATAAGGGATTAGGGAATTGCGGGATTAGGGGATTAAGATTTATATAGAAAATTCTAACTTATTCCTAATCTCTTAATCCCTTAATTTCTTAATCCCCTTTCACTTTAGAAGAGAGAAGAGTTTTCTGAATCAGGTCTCTTAAATGTTTGGGATCAAAAGGCTTTTCAATATAGGCCGACACATTGGGGGCCACTTGAAATAGATCTTTCATCTGGCCCCGAGCCGTCAGAATAATTACGGGAATGGTGCGCAGAGAAAAGTTTTCTTGGAGCTTGGTATTGAACGTATAGCCATCCATGATGGGCATCATCACATCCAGAATGATCAAGTCGGGAACTGTCTGCGAGATGATTTGAAGAGCCTCTTCTCCATTGGACGCCTCTATGACCTCATGCCCGTCTTTCTGCAGAAGAAACTTAATTAATGTGACGACGTCTTTCTCGTCATCAACGACTAAAATCTTACTCATCCCACACCTTTCGTCATTTCTTAAGCTGGGAATTGATCAGTTCTCTGAATTTTCTGACGTCAAAGGGTTTTTCTACATAGGCTTTTACATTGGGAGACATGGCGAAAACTTCCTTCATCTGACCCTTGGCGGTGACCAAAATGATGGGGAGGGAACGGGTGGTTTCATTCTCCAGTAGAAGATTGTGAAAAGTAAAACCATCCATAACGGGAAGCATAATGTCCAGGATAATGAGATCGGGTAGTTTTGGGAAGGTGGTTCTCGAATCCACCCCCATCAGGGATAGGGCTTCTTGACCATTATAAGCCTCCCAAATGGTGTGACCATCCTTTTCCAGCACCGATTTTAGGAGCTGGACCATGTTGGCATCGTCCTCGACAAGCAGAATAGTTCCCATGATCTTCCAGTCTACTAGTTTTACTATTACGGGTCAATCCCGCGTTTCACCTGGGTGCAGCGAAAATTTCCGGGCACTTGGCCTTATCTGCAATAGGGTCAGGCCAGGGCCTGTCCGGGGTTGCCACTTCGAAAATCGTGGTCGCCATCTGCGGCGACACTACCCCTCTCGAGCCGTCCAGATGTCAAATGCGTCTCTCGAGAGGTTTTTCTTCGGGCAATCCCCGGCCACCCCGCCTGACCCTGAACCCCTAAAACTCATGGGTGAAATCCTGCCCAGGGGTGACTTCGGTTCCAGCCCCTCGGTCCCGCAA
>JACQJM010000091.1 GCA_016205045.1 Elusimicrobiota bacterium
AACTTAGAACCTAGAACTTAGCACTTAGAACTTTCTGTTATGGAACAACTATTCGGTACAGATGGAATCCGTGGCATTCCGGGGCAATATCCCTTGTTGCCGGAGTTTATAAGCAAGATTGGTTTCGCGACGGTCCGCTTGCTGGGAAATCATGCTCACCCGTCCTTGGGCACCCCACCGGCGGTTTTACTGGGAAGAGATTCCCGGCACTCTGGTCCTTGGATCGCCAAAGCCCTTCAGAGAGGTTTTGTCTCTGCAGGATACCGAATTCTGGATCTGGGAATGATTCCAACTCCCGCCTTGGCTTATTTGACCCCGCGCAGGAAAGCCACTTTTGGCGTGATGATTTCGGCAAGTCATAATCCTCCCGAATTTAATGGAATCAAATTCTTTTCTGCTCAAGGACATAAGCTGGAGGAGCAACAAGAACGCATGATTGAAGGGCGATTGAGCGATTTTTCATATTCTTTGAAGCCTAGCTCTCAGCGCTTATCTGGTCAAAAAGATGAGAGGGCGAGTGCTGATTATTTAGATTTCTTAAAAAGCACTTTTCCTGCGTCTTTGGATTTAAAGGGGACTAAATTAGTGATTGATTGTGCCAACGGGGCGGCTTCTTATTTAGGCCCACAACTCCTTAGGGATCTGGGGGCTGAGGTATTCGCCATAGGATGCCATCCCTCTGGGCATAATATCAATTTGGGGTATGGGGCTTTGGATTTGGAAGCGATGCGCAGGGTAGTGGTCGCTCGCAAAGCCGCTTGCGGGTTTTCCTTGGATGGAGATGCGGATCGCGCTATTTTTGCCGATTCTCGAGGTAATATTTTGGATGGGGATGTTTTGATTGGTTTGTCTGCGGCGCATTTAAGACGTTGTGGGTTGTTACGCCACAACCGCGTGGTGACCACGGTGATGGCAAACATGGGGCTGATCCATTATCTTAAACAGCAGGGAATTGGGGTGGTGCAGGTTCCCGTAGGAGATCGTAATGTCATTCAGGCGATGGAGCGAGAAGATCTCAGTCTGGGGGGAGAATCCTCCGGCCACATTGTTTTTCGAAGGTTTTCGTGTAATGGGGACGGTCTTTTGACGGCGCTTCAAATTCTATCCATCTTGAAAGAATGTGGAAAACCGATTGAAAAGCTTCGGGAGGGTTTACGCTTGTATCCTCAAGTCCTTAAAAATGTCCCCGTAGAAAGAAAAATACCCATTGAAGAGCTGCCGCATTTTCAAACTAAATTGCGATCTTTGCAGAAATCTCTTGAGGGGAAGGGCAGAATTTTAGTTCGATACTCGGGGACAGAGCCTCTGCTCCGTATTTTAGTGGAGGGACCCACATGGTCTTTGGTCCACCGGGTATGTTCAGAGATCATAAAAACTTACAATAGGAATAGGTACTCAACATGATTAACTTGGGAGTTAACATCGATCATTTAGCCACCCTTCGTCAAGCGCGTAAAGCCTCCGATCCTGACTTGGTGGCAGCGGCCAGGGTGTGTCGCAGCGCAGGGGCGGATTTGTTGGTGGTGCATTTGCGACAAGATAGGCGGCATATTCAAGAAGAAGATCTGTTTGCTTTAAGACGCCAGGTGAAACTCCCGCTTCACCTGGAGATGTCTCCTGTGCCTGAAATGGTGCGCGTGGCGCTCTCGGTCAAACCCGATTCGGTTTGTCTTGTTCCTGAGCATTCTTCCGAGATAACGACCCGGCAAGGACTCCCTCTGCGGGACAAAAACTTAAATTCTTTGGAAAAGGTGGTCGAGAAGCTCCGGGCGAAGGGGATGGGGGTGAGTCTTTTTGTCGACCCAGACGCGATTAGCATTCGAAAAGCAAAAAGTTTGAGTGCCGACACCGTGGAACTTTGCACCGCCGATTACGCCACCACCTGGGGGAATCATCGGCAGAAGGAAGAATTAGAAAAATTGGAATTGGCAGGCTGTTTGGTTCGGGAGCTGGGCATGGATCTGCATGCGGGACATGGGTTGGATTATCATAATGTGGCTCCTGTTGCCAAGATCACCGGACTAAGCTGCTTGAATATAGGATTTTCGATTGTGTCTCGTGCGGTTTTCGTGGGCTTAAGAAACGCCGTAGCGGAGATGAAGCAATTGATCAGAAACTGAAATGGGATTAAGGAATTGAGGGATTGAGGAATTAAGAAATGATGAAAAATTTTTGCAATCCTAATCCCCTAATTCCTGAATCCCCTAATCCCTTATAAATGTGCGGAATCGTCGGATACATCGGGTCTAAACAAGCAACCCCTGTTATTCTGGAGGGTCTAAAAAATCTAGAGTACCGCGGGTACGACTCTTCAGGGTTGGCGCTTCTTTCCAATGGAGGCGTTGAGCTGCGCCGCAGCGTGGGCAAACTGTCCAACTTAGATGATCTCCTCCGTCAGAAACCGGCCCAGGGGACTTCGGCCTTAGGGCACAATCGTTGGGCCACCCATGGAGCTCCTTCCGAAGAGAATGCCCACCCTCATACCGATTGCACGCAACGCTTGGTGGTCGTACACAATGGAATTATTGAAAATTATCTGCCCTTGAAGGAAAAATTAATGGCTCAGGGACATGTTTTTAAATCGCAGACAGACACGGAAGTCGTTCCTCATTTAATTGAAGAAAAAATAAAAACCATGAAAGCCGCTCGGGGATCCGTGGCCAAGGATCTTCTGGAGCCGCTTCTTTTTGATGCGGTCCGTCAAGCCTTGGGAGAGTTGCGAGGCGCTTTTGCCTTGGGAATCCTATGGGCAGATTGCCCCAAGGTGTTGTTGGGGGCTCGTTCCCAATCTCCTCTGGTAATCGGTTTGGGACAATCCGAAGCTTTTTTAGCTTCAGATGTGCCGGCTTTTCTTTCTTATACTCGGAAGGCTGTTTTTATGGATGATGGAGAAATCGCGGTGTTAAGCCCCGAGGGGTGTCGATTATTTAAGCTCAGCGGTCAAAAAGTGGAAAAAAATTCGGTTCAGATTCAATGGGATAGAACCATGGCGGAAAAGTCCGGTTTCAAGCACTTTATGTTAAAGGAGATATATGAACAGCCTAGAGCCGTGGAGGACACATTGCGGGGGAGGTTATTCCCTCTAAAAGATGGAGTATTGTCCCGAGAGTGCGGATTTTCTCCAGATACACTGGGACGCATACAACGCATCCATTTGGTGGCTTGCGGAACGGCCTATCATGCGGGGCTGGTGGGAAAATATCTTTT
Organism: Elusimicrobiota bacterium; assembly: GCA_016205045.1. Lineage (GTDB taxonomy): Bacteria > Elusimicrobiota > Elusimicrobia > JACQJN01 > JACQJN01 > JACQJM01. The sequence continues at coordinate 3,208 of JACQJM010000091.1, forward strand.
AGAGCACTTTGCCAAAATCCCTTGCGAGGTGGACATTGCTTCCGAATACCGATATCGGGACGCGGCGGTCGATCCAGAAACATTGGTGGTGGCCATCAGTCAGTCCGGAGAAACGGCCGACACATTGGCGGCTGTCCGTGGCGTCCGTGCTCGAAAGGCCAAGACACTGGCCATTTGCAATAGCATGGGCTCTTCCTTGACCCGAGAATCTGATTTTACTTTGTATACCCACTGTGGTCCGGAGATCGGGGTGGCCTCGACCAAGGCTTTTGTGGGTCAGTTGAGCGCTTTGTATTTGCTAACCCTCCATGCTTCCTTGGCACGAGGGTGTTTTAGCGATGCGGAAGGAAGACAGTTTGCCGAAGAGTTGATGCGCATTCCGGGAATTATCCGAAATGTCCTGAAGCTGGACCCGCAGATTCAGGAGTTGGCTAAGATTTTTTTTCGCAAAGAACATTTTTTATATCTAGGCAGACACATCAACACCCCCATCGCCTTGGAAGGAGCTCTTAAGCTTAAAGAAATCTCGTACATCCATGCGGAAGGTTATGCGGCAGGAGAAATGAAGCACGGCCCCATTGCTTTGATCGATAAGGAGATGCCTGTGGTGGCCATCGCCACGGAGTCCAGTGTTTTTGAAAAAGTGATTTCCAATTTGGAGGAGGCCAAAGCTCGAGGAGCGACATTGATCACATTGGTCACGGAAGGAGAGCAAAGGATAAAGGGAAAGGCCGATATTCTTTTATCCATGCCTCACGTTTCAGAATACTTTGCTCCCCTGGTGAATGTGGTTCCCCTTCAGCTTTTGGCTTACCACATTGCCCACTTAAGAGGATGTGATGTGGATCAGCCCCGCAATTTGGCCAAGAGCGTGACGGTAGAGTAGGGGATGAAGTCGAGGGAGGGGAAGTGGAGTGAGATGGATCTATGCAGATTGGGTTGGATATTGTAGAGGTAGATCGGATCAAGAGGCTGGCTTTCCGTAATAAACTTTTTTTATCGCGCGTTTTTTCTTCTCCGGAAATCAAATATTGTTCTACCAAGAAGAACAAATGGCAGCATTTTGCTGTCCGGTTTGCTGCCAAAGAAGCGGTCTGGAAAGCTCTTTCTAAATCTGGGATTCGGCTCAAAGATATTTCTGTCAACCGCAATAGCCAAGGTAAACCTCTTATATTCCTCAAAGGCAAGAAGGCTGCTCAGATTCACATCTCTTTATCCCACTCCCAACATTATGCGGCGGCAGTGGCCGTGACCATGAAGTAACCGTGTGTTGCTTTATGGAACAAAATCTAACGGCAAGGTATGTCGCAGGGCTTCTACCGCCCCGACCCTTGAAATCTCATAAAGGAGATTTCGGCCGAGTCCTGATTGTAGCCGGATCTCGTGGAATGACCGGGGCCTCTGTGTTGGCGGCGTCTGCGGCGATGAGATCGGGGGCGGGATTGGTGACATTGGCTCTTCCCAATAGCCAGCAAGCCGTGGTGGCTTCCCAGTTAGTGGAAGTGCTTACGTATCCCCTTCCCGAGACGCGACAAGCTACCCTTCATCTCCGCGCGGTGCGAGAAATTCAGAAACTCATCGACTCCAGAGGCTGTGATGTTTTGGTGCTGGGCCCTGGTTTATCCACTCACCCCCAAACCCAAAAAGCGGTCCTTAAGATTTTGGCTTTGATAGATATTCCAACCGTTTTAGATGCGGATGCTCTCAATATTTTGGCGACCCTGGCACCTCCTTATCGAAAGAAGCTGTTTTCTAAGAGACATTCCCCCGTCATTGTAACCCCTCATCCCGGAGAAATGTCTCGTTTGTTGGGAGTTTCCATCTCTCAAGTTCAGAAAGATAGGGAGGACCGGGCCAGATATTTAGCTAAAGAATTAGGCGTGGTCTGCGTGCTGAAGGGCTATAGGACGGTGATCACGGATGGCACCAAGACTTTTTTGAATTCTACCGGAAACCCGGGGTTAGCCAAAGCGGGCACGGGAGATGTTTTGGCGGGGATGCTGGGAGCTTTCTGGCCCCAAGTATGCATCTCTCGCCGGTTTGATAACCAGTCCGCTTTAAAGGCATCTTGTTTGGCGGTCTACGTGCATGGATTATGCGGGGATTTGGCGGCTAAAGAATCTACGGAGCAGGGCCTTTTGGCGCGGGACCTTTCACGTTTTTTACCGCGTGCTCTGCGCAAGCTCAAATCTCGACGATAGTTGTTCTAATGCATTCTACCAGGAACCAGGGACCAGGGACTAAAAATCAAATTTTCATTTCCAAGTCCGAGGAACAGACTCGCCGGATAGGGAAAGCTCTAGCCCAGCAACTGAAACCACCTAGTGTTTTGTGTCTGTACGGGCCCATGGGCAGCGGCAAAACCACGTTGGTTCAAGGAATAGCTCGGGGAATGGGATTTCATGGGAGAGCGGTCAGCCCCACATTTAACTTGGTTCGAGAATATCGTACGTGGAAGAAAACTCTTTACCATTTGGATCTTTTTCGGGTGGCTTCGGGAGAGTTGTATCAACTGGGTCTAGAAGATTATTTTTCAGATCCTAAAGGTATTTGTGTCATTGAGTGGGCGGAATGCGCCCGGGCTTGGCTGCCCCAGGATAGGCTGGAAATTTATTTGGCCGTACAACAGAATGGTTTAAGAAAATTAAAATTTCGCGCAGGGAGAATTCATTCCAAAAAAATCTGCGCAATTCTAATATGAAGATTTTAGCCTTAGATACCACTTCTCCTTTTCTTGGAATTGCCTTGTGGGGCCCTGACGGCGGGAAAGAAATATGTCGGAGGGTTGGGAACCACCATGACGAAGTATTGGTAAAGCATCTAAAGGGGTTGCTTCACAAGTCAAAATGGCGAATGGAAGAAATCGATAGAATTGTGGTGGCGACCGGGCCGGGTCGTTTCACGGGGATTCGGATTGGGCTGACCTTTGCCAACATGCTTTCCGAGACTTTCCAAAAACCGGTAACGGGGATTTCTACTTTAGAAGCTTTAGCTTATCAGGCGGCTTTACAGCGACAAGGGAAAAAGGATTTATCTTCCGATTTTTTTTATATCTGCTCTCTCGTTGAGTCCATTCGAGAAGAGGTATTTTGGCAGTTATTTGAGTGGAAATCACGGTGCAAAACTCCTCTCATGGCTCGTACTCAGCCCTGCTGGACTTCCGTGGAAAGGGTAAAGCAAATATGGGACAAGCATCCCCAAATGTGTTGTGTGGGATCTGGAATATCTCGCTTGGCTGGACTGGTTTCCGCTGCCTATCTGATGGAGCCGAAAAGTCATGTTCTTAAAGCCTCCTCCTTGGCTCTTTTGGTGTTAAATCGGGGGAGAAGACCCATGGGTTTGGCTCGTCCTTTATATTTGAAACCGGGGCATTACGAGATTCCACGTGGGACTTAGGGCTCGAGCCCTTAGGACGAATCTTCTATTTCGGTCAGCCCAGCTCGTTGATATTCCCGGGTTGCTAAAGATAGAGGCGCAGCATAAAACCACGCCTCATTGGACGCGAGAACAATTTGTTCAGGAGATTGGCTCTCCTCATGCCCGTTTATGGGTGGCTGAATCTCAAAGTGAAATCAAGGGTTATGTGGGAGGATGGCTGGTTGCCTCCGAAGCCCAAATCACTACCTTGGCGGTGGAGGCTGCTTGTCTTCGACAGGGAATAGGCGAGCAACTTCTACGGCGTGCGATACATGAGATGGAAAAATTAGATGTGTCTTCTGTCACCCTGGAGGTGGGGCGTCACAATGGGTCTGCCCTGCAGTTGTACCAGAAGCTTGGATTTAAAATTGTTGGATCTAGACCAAATTTCTATAATGGCAATGAGGATGCATTGTTGATGGAGCTGTCATTTAAATGAACGCAATAAGCGATACGCGTTTTATAAGTCTATTTCACGGATTGCGGATTGCCTGCCCGCGTGCCGCGGTCGCGGCCAGGGCGAATTGCGTATCGCTAGTTTTTGCGGTATGGGGTCTTTCTATAGTTTTTCCGCAAAAACTACTGGCTTCCACAAAAGCTTCCTACATGCACTACGTCCATGGACTGCTATTGGAGCGTCAAGGTAGTTATGCCGATGCTCTAGCCGAGTATCGCGCGGCCCTGAGTCTGGACCCGCGCTCTTCTTATGTTTATAGCCAAGCGTTGGAGTTGGCCATGCGGGTGGGCCAAACAGAGCAGGCTTTAAAGTGGGCCAAGGATCTGGTAGAACTCGAGCCCAAGGATCCTCGCAGTTATGTGCTTTTGGGAAATGTTCAGTGGGCTCACGGGGACTTGGAAAAAGCTAAAACCAGTTTCCAAAAAGCACTCTCCATGGATCCCAAAAATTCTCAAGCCCTTTTCCATTTGGCGAACTTGTTGGGAAATGTGAGACCTCAAGAAGCTCTGAAATATTTGAAAACGTTTCAGGAATTAAATCCTGAAAGTGGTCCTGAAATTCTTTACCAGATGGCTCTCTTGGAGCATCGACAAGGGAATATCAAGGCGTCCCTGCGGCATCTTAAAGCGGCGATTCAAGAACAGCCCGATTTTTTACAGGCCCGCTATAGTCTGGCTCAGCTTTATGAACTCTTAGAGGATACTCGGGCCGCTTTGGGAGAATATAAGGCCATTTTGCCTCTGGATCCCAAAAATGTCGTTTTGCTTAACCGCTTAGGAGAAATGATGTTTCTCCAAAACCGTGAAGCGGAAGCGGAAACCTATTTTCTTAAAACTCGAGAGGTGGACCCCAAAAATTCGACTGCTTGCCTGTGGCTGTCTCTAATTTCCGAAAAAAAAGGCGATTGGTCCCAAGCCGTAGAATATTTATCGCAAAGTTCCGCGCTCAAGGAGGAGCCAGCCCTTCATTTGCGACTCAGCTATTACATGACCCAGGTGGGGCGTTTTCGCGAAGCTTTGAATGTGCTGGAATCCGCTCATCAGCTTTGGCCAAAAAACGACGAGATCTCGTATTTTTTAGCTTTGGGATATGATGATTTAAAACAGACAAATCGTTCTATCGCTATCCTTTCAGAGCTCACGAAGAAAAAACAAGAATTTCCTGGGGCACGGCATCAGTTGGCCATGTTTTTGGAAAAAACCAACCGCATGCAGGAAGCCGAGGAGCATTTCCGTCTTTTATTGGAGAAAAATCCTCAAGACGCCATGGTGTTAAACTATTTGGGGTATGCTCTGGCGGATCGAGGGTTAAAGTTGGCAGAAGCCGAGAAATTTATTCGAGAAGCGGTTCGCTTGTCTCCCGACAATGGGGCTTATCAAGATTCCTTGGGATGGGTTCATTTTAAGCAAGGGAAAGTTCGAGATGGATTAAAGGAACTAAAGACGGCCCTGCAACAGATGGGGGATGATGAAACTATTTGGGAACACCTGGGGGATGTTTATCAGGTCTTAGGGGATACCCCCACAGCATGGATGTGCTGGAAAATATCTTATGCGATGGACAGTTCTCATAAGAGTGTGCGGGATAAATTAAAGACAGCTGAGAAACAAATTCCTGAAGAAAAGATGAGGTCTTTATTTCTCAAGTATTTGGAATACACACAGGATCATTTGGAATCTTTATCGGCCCTGGGACATTTGAAAACGACAGTGCAAGGACAATCTTTTGAGTCTCCCTGTTTGATTTCTTTTAAATCCTCTTCGGAGTTGAAGGTGGAGCTTTTGGGACCCATGCTGGTGCCGGTAGGAAGTTTCCGGTTGTTAGATCGGGGTCCCGTTTCTCAAGGCGATCCTTCCCGTTTCAGTGTTCTTCCAAAGTTTGAGATGGACTCTTTTTCTCTGCCCGGAATTAGCTCCGCGGCATTGCAAGCAACCTCTGAAGAGGCCTTGCAGATGTTGTGGGGGTATTGGGGAGGAGAGGTTTTTCGAGGCAGGGTATTAGGGCTGCACCGTGGTTGGACGCGAGGTTGGATCGAAACCAAAGAGTATCAGCTATTTTTGGGAGACGAATCCATTCGTTTAGAAGGGTTGAAGAAAATGGATCCTAAAACCAATTTCCGATTGAATTTAAGTGATTTTTCTCGGGTTAATGGGCGTATTTTTCCGGTTCAGTATGTGCTGAAGGGGCCAGGTTTTTTTGCCGAGTTGGAGTTGAGCCGATGGGCGACTAAGTTTAAGGGCGGAGGGCTGGAGTTGCCATAACGTGAAGATCCAAGCTCGAAAATGAAAGCTCAAAAAGTGAATTTTTTTAATTTTCGCTCTTCATGCTTTGATTTTCGCTCTTAATGTATGAAGGTGCTTTCTCCTGCAAAGATAAATCTTTTTCTAGAAATCACCGGCAGGCGTCCGGATGGTTATCATGAGATCGCTACCCTATTCGCCAAGGTAGGACTCTATGACGAGTTAGAGTTTCATGTGGCCCAAGGATCGCAGGTGAGATTAAAAATCAAGAACATGACAACGGATTCTCTCCTTCCCGACTCTCATAATTTAGTGTTGCGTGCCGCGGAGGCTTTTCGGGAGGCTTTCGGAATACGACAGGGGCTGGCTATTGGTTTAATCAAAAGGATTCCTCTGGGGGCGGGGTTGGGGGGTGGTTCTTCGAATGCGGGTATCACTTTGCGCTGCCTATCGCGGTTGTTTAAGCTTCCTTTAAATTCTAAAACACATCAAAAAATGAAGATTTTAGCTACTAAATTGGGTGCCGATGTGCCTTTATTTCTGAAGGAAAACAGTTTTTATACGGGGCGCGGAGTGGGCGATCTCTTAGAGCCTTTTAGGGTAAAGAAAATGCCTTATTGGGCCCTCCTTGTGTTTCCAGGATTTCCCAGCGCCACGGCGGAGGCCTATCGCCGTTTGAAGATTCCTCCACGGCAGGTCGTCTTGACAAGCCTCTCAAATCTTCATAAACTCAAAAGAAATCTATTATTAGGCTCCTCTATTTTGTATTGGGGTAACTTATTATTTAACCGCTTAGAGGAGGTTGTTTTCTCTGCTCACCCCGTTGTCCATCAGATCAAAGACGCTTTGCTTTCTTGTGGTGCTCCAGGAGCACTTATGTCTGGATCGGGTTCTTCAGTTTTTGGGCTTGTGCGTTCACGTGAGGAAGGGGAGAAAATTCTACATTTTATCTCCACGCATGACCTAAGAGCTTTTCTGGTCCCTATTCTAACGTAAGGGCTCGTAACGAGCCCCCATCACAGCTACGATATGGAAATTACGGAAGTTAAAGTCCATCTGAGAAATGAAGAAAAGCTAAAGGCATTTGCTACGGTTACCTTTGACGCGTGTTTCGTTGTTCGAAATATGAAAGTTATTCAAGGGGCTAAGGGGTTGATCCTCTGCATGCCTTCTCGGAAATTATCGGATGGCAGTTTTAAGGACGTTGCCCATCCCATCACCTCCGAGTTTCGCAAGATCCTTGAAGATAAGGTGATGGTTGCTTACGAAGAAGAAACCAAAAAGGGTGGGGGGAAACCGCCTCCTTCTCCTCAAGTTTCTCAGGAAGAAGGGTAAGGGACAGTGACGTAATAATGTGATCATTTCGAGACCCAGATTTGTACCGGATGCTAGGCCGTGCCGTAAGGAGAACGTCTTTGGGCACGGTCCCTGGCCCCATTTTCCATACGGCCAGGGGCGCGACGAGGGCGCAATGCTTAAGCATTGTAATCGAGGAGCAACAACGCAGCCGGTGCAAAGGTGGGCCTCCCCGAAGGGGCTGGCCGATTTTGACCAGGCTTATTGCGTGTCCTCGCTTACATACCTTAGGGTATGCTCGCTGTGGGCCGCTTAAATCCTGGCCAAACTTGGCTCAGCCAAATGGTCAAATTATTGCGTCACGGTCCCTAACAACCTAAAATAGTTATACCAACCAGATGGTCAGTATTATACCACGAAGTCTTTTTTCTGTCAAGTC
>JACQJM010000092.1 GCA_016205045.1 Elusimicrobiota bacterium
CTCCTATATTTACTATTATAGAAAAATTATATATAATGTTCACGAGGGTCATCTCGCCTCAGCTGAGGAGTATCACTACCCCCTCAGCCTCGGCGATGACGTTACTCAAATCGCCTTATGGCGGTTCGATAACGATCGTAATGTGTCCAATAATAATGCGGATCATACGATACCTCCTCTTAAACCCCAACCTGTTTCAGCAGGTTGGGGCCGTTTTTTACAAGGCTCATTATACCGCAACCATTATTAAAAGTCAATAGTCTGCTATGTTGTTGAAGTCAAGATATAGTATTTTTAGTATGGGATAAAATGGATTACAAACAAGCCGTTAAGGACTTCCTCTCAGTAAAACCACCTCCGAACTGTAAGTGTGGCCATTCCAAGGACCGCCATGGTGGAGCGGATTTTTCAGGGAAGTGTGCTAGGTGTGTGTGCAAGAAGTTTAGAAAGGGCTAAATCTTGGGATTGACCAGGAGGTAAAAATGAATTTTGTTTTAAAGATGTTATTCGGTGCTGTATGTGGATTTATGCTTTTGGGTCTCTTATGCTCATTGGGAATTATTGACCATGGCACCAGGGAAATAAATGGATTGATTATTACTTTCTCATTTTTTGGTTTTCTGATTGGTCCAAAACTTTTTGATTGGTTCTTCCGACGATAGTTATTTGGGTTTGTGAACTATACTAACGCCTTTATTTTATCGCCCGACGGAGGGGAGGGAATTGGTGAGTTCGGGGAAGTTCTATTTAGAAAACTAAAAAGTTACGCTACTACTTCCCAGTGATCCTCTTGAGTCCCTTGGAGACCGCATCCCAGGCTAAATAAGGATGCCCTTTAGATTTAGTATGCTCCTGGCCACACGTGTAGATCGCCACTATCCTTTTATCATTTATAGCAGTGATCACCTTGCCAATATAAGGGCTCAAAGAAACTCTAGGAAAATCCTCATTGTTGGGCTGGACGCCTTCTGTTTTGTCTTGATCCACCATATCCTGGACATATTTTTTGGCCATCGCTTTATTAGTTGCTTGACCAAAAATGGGGCTTCCCTTAGCAAAAGTGGCAAAGGTTTGATCTAATCTGTCCTTCCATTCCATCCCCCGAGGAAACACGAACATCGTAAGATTTCTATTTTCATTGGTGGGCACCACCTTCGCAATAGCCCAAGCGACTTTAGTCACCTCCACCGCATCCTCTCCTTCATCTTTCAGATTGGTCTTCAGGAAATCCTTGTCTATAAATATGCGGTGCTTGTCCTCTATTTCATCTGTTTTTACCTCTTCCACAAGCCCCATGTAGTTTTTAGTTCCAACCGTCACCAAAATCAGGTTACTGCCATCAATCTTCACATCCTGTAAAATTCCATTCCCCAGGATAAATTTACTCCCAAACACACAAAGCCTAAAGGAATTTTGCGCATCATGTCCCATGGGTTGATACACATACAGTCCCCACTTCTTCCCATCCCGAGACTGGAACGACGGGCTGCGAACATAAATAGCCAAATTCAGGAGTCCCAGGTTAGGATCGTTCTGAGCGCATCGATCCAATTCACCCAAGTCGTCCGCTGGATTAGGAACGGTATCTTTCTTTCCCGCTTCAGGGCCTTCTAGCGGTGGGGGCGACGCGGCAACACCCTTTTCCTTAAACACCCATCTGGGCCCACCGGACTGTTTCTTGTCCAGAAAAGCTTCGTAGGTTTTTCCACCCGAGCGGACTTCAGGGGTCTTGTCCAACACATAGATGAAATCGGGCCGCAATTGTCGAGCATCGGAAATCAGCCCCGCTTTAAAAGCATTTACCAGAGATCTGGGGAAAAGGGTATAAGCACCCACCCCTCCATTTTCTTCCTTGCTGGTTCCCTGGACTCCCAAATAATAATCTTCTCCCAGACCAGCATTCCTATCCACTACGGCCTGCATGCGGATGCGATACAGTTTATCCAAAGAGATGGGTTTGGTGTACTTTCCCGCTTTTACGTACACGCGAATGTCATCGGCTTCACGCTTTAATGTAACCGTCACCTTTCCTACTCCCAGTCCAAAGCTCTTGCGATTCTCACCCAGACCTATGCTTCCCCCCGTAACATTGTCTCTTATATTCGCATCCACCACCCGAATCTGATCTACGACCTTGCCATCCACCAATTTTGATGCCAACTGCACAGAGAGAGTCTTGCCCTTTCCTATGTCTATCACCCAAGACTGACCCGGATTTTTCAGCGTGCCATACCACGTTTCCCGGTCAAAATTAAACAGCACGAAGCGCGGCGTAGCAGAAGTGTCTCCAGGTTGTACGGCTGGAGGGGTCGGTTTAACAATTCGAGTAGAGTCCACATTGACCTGCGGCAGGTTCACGATGCCTCCACTCCAGAATGTGTCCTGTTTAACCGCGCCTGCTTCTGCTGCTTGAGAAGAATTGGCCTGGGCCAGCTCCTTCATCCTTTGCAGGAAAGCTATCCTTCCCCCTGTGCCTGAGAGCCGCTGTCTCAGATCGGCTAAATTTTTCTCTTCTCTTAAACTCTGTTCAAACCCGCTGGGAAAGAGCAGCGCTATAAAAAGAGCGGCATTGCCTTTAGGGTCTTTAATAATGTCCTGACGGAACGAGGACCAACTCTGAACATCCCCAGCCCTCATCAAATCTTCTCCCACATTCTGCTCGGTTTTTAGAACCTTGTAAGCCAGGATTCCCGCTAACTGAGGATACCTGGCCAAAAGTTCGTCCAAGTTTTCCAATAAATAACCGGGATTGAGATGATCCTGCGTCAGCCCTGGAGTCTTGCTTAGAACGAAATCATACGTTGCCTTGGAAAATCCTTTAGTCACCACCTGATTGGCCGCTTCTCTATATTCCTTTTGTACTACAGCAGATGAGGCTGCAGAAGCGACAGGTTTAGAACTAGCCGCGGCGGTGGTGGGCGGCGCTTTGGAAGTTGTCTTACCGGCGGGAGGATTGGACGTCACAGGTTGGGGCGCAGGAACAGAAGCCACCTCAGTCACTTCTGCGCCAAAAAGAGGCCCCATTAAAAACCCAACACTTAAGACTAAAAAGGATGAAAGCCTGCTCATATGATTCACCTCCGCTGATTTACCCGCTTTCCCACCTACTTTTTAGCCTCTTGAGCCACCGTCAAAGGGGATTGGCGTCTTGCATTCTCAAGAATCTGGTGGGCCACAACCCGAACTTCTTTCGCTTTTTGTTCTGAGGATGCGAAAAGAGCATCACTTTCCTTTTCTATCGAGGCGGCATCCACGGAAGAAGATGGGCTCTCAACTTGATCAATTAAAAGTACCCATGTGCTAGGATTTTGACCGCCCACCACAGTCAACACATCTTTTACGGCACTGCCCAGTTTGCTGTCATACACACCCACATCCTTTCCCTCACGGTCTACACCCCCGAAATAGGACGAATTAGTCACAAAACCTTCAGCGCCCTCCGCCAAGCCAACCGCTTCGTTAGCAGCCTGCCTCGTTTTCTCCACAGCATCCTTAGCTCTGGTCACAACATCATCCATGATCCCTTTGGCCATAACATTCTGAGGCTTGATTCTCTCCAGTGTTTTTGCCGCCCCATCTTTTCCATCTACTTTGTCCACCGCCGCATTCGTCTTTCCTCGGATAAACTGAGCGTCCAGATAAGCATCCTTCATCCATTTCCTGACGCTTTGATCCTCGTTGCCTATCCGCCTGTTGACTTCCATGGCCCGCGTCAAAGCTCTGGCTTTTATTTCCGTCATTGTTTTGACGTCTTTAGACCGCGTGGCCTGCTCAAATGCTGGTTTGTCCTCACTATAAATCTTGCTCAGATTATTATCGATCTGCATTTCAACTTCTTTGGCTATGCCTAACCTCGTTCCTTTTAATTCCTCAGTTCCTTCTAATTCCTTAGCTTTTTTTTGAGCTTCGGAACTAAGCCCAATGGAATCACTCAACATCCTCATGGCAGCGCTGTAGTCGGATAGAGCCGCCACCATATCCGGTTTAGCGGGATCGGTGCTCTTGTTCCATTCCTGAATAGCCTCCCCGACGGTCTTACCCTGCAAAGAGGTAGGAGAAATAGCTTCATTAATAGCTTTCACGGCCACTGCAATGGCCGATTTGGCCGCTTCTACTTTCTCTCCATAGTTTCCGCCACCCAACCCCTCTCCCTTCGGAGCATGAGGAATCAGCTTTAAAGGAGCCCCCATATACTTCATGATGTTAGCGAAATGCAAAGGCCCGCCCCTGGTTTTATCTATAATACAGGTACATTTTCCCGTACCTGGACTTAACTTTCCGTCCGGATCTTTGATCCAGTACATGCCATCCTCAGGACGACATTTAACGATTTCTCTCAGGGGATTCTCACTACAAAAATATTTTTTATCAGGATCGCTAAAGAAGTAGTCCGCCGCTCCCCCTCCTATCTTTTTAATTCCCTCATCCCGGAAAGCGCCGCACAGAAGGTCTCCCGTCACCGCCAACTGGCTATAGCTGCCCTTTGTGTTGTCCTCAAAAGATTTTTTGTCATCCCAGCGATGGGCCGTCCACCCACAGCCTTTCTCAAAAAGCATTTTTCTGCGCTCAAAAGCCTCGGAAAGAGTTTTCTCCATGATCATTTTCCGGCGAATGAAGTCGAGAGACTCTCCTATATTTTTGGTGTCCTTGGTGGAACTGCCTGCGGGGTTTTTGTCCGCATCACCCTTTGCGGGCCCACCCGATCCGCTGCCGGTTCCGCTGGCTTGGATGGAATCTTTGGCCGCCTGTTCCAAACCCGCCGCCGCCCCTTGCTGAGGCATGCGGCTGGCCGCCTGATCGGCTTGAGATCTCAACTGTTCTAAGGCCCCTTTATTGGTAGAGGAGGGAGAAGTCTGGCCAACCCCTACATAATCCGGCAAAGCATTGGGACCGGCAAAGGATTTGACAGCCGCACGCCCTGGGGCCCCCGCGGCGGAAGCCAAAACATCTTTCCCTGAAATAGGACTCGAAGCAGGGGAAGCCCCTCCCGTCAAAGCTCCCAATCCTCTTAAGGCTCCCTGAAGCGCAGGCTTAGGCACGGGAAGCCCGGCCCTGGATGTAGCCTCACCGGCGCTGGCTTTCAGTGCTTGGCCCAAGGCGTCCTTCACATCGGGCTGAGGCTGTTGAGGCCCTCCCGGTGCCATCACCAAAGAAGAGGGATCGCGAGCAGAGAGAGGGGTGATCACCTCTCCACTCTGGCCCACAGGAGCCCCTGGAGCAAACCCGCCTGTCCCCGTTTCATAGGGAGCGCCTGCCTCATTAAAAGCTCCCTCCCGGCTTCCAAATCCTTTCCCCAGACCACCCTCTCCCGAGGGTTTGAGCATGAAGTATGTGGCCAAAGGAGTCAAAACCA
>JACQJM010000073.1 GCA_016205045.1 Elusimicrobiota bacterium
CCTCATCCCTCATCCCTCATGATAAGTTCCTGGAACTTTTGAGCATCCTGCCACATGCTGGCATTATTAAAGAATAAATAGGCTGTCTTATCCTCGCAAATTTTAATCAACTGCTTTAGTTCCTGATCCTCATACCCATGACTATACTGGATTCTTCGGCCTTCATAAGCTCCGTGCAGCCTAAAATATTGAACATTCCCAAAATAGCGCTCCCGCAGATTCACCGGCTCTGCGGACTCCGCATGAAGCGGATCCGAACCCCGCACCAACTGTAAATCTTGACAAACCTTTTTGACCAGGCGATTCTCCCAGCCGGAACCTCGCGGTTCCCACACCAATAAAAAATCACCCCGATCCCTTTCCGTGCGAGACCCTCGGTCGCGCTTGACCTTTTTAAAAAATCGATAGAAATCTCTTAAGGTGTTGGCGTTGGGATAGAAACTGGCGGGTGTCTGAAAAAGAATAAAACGAGCTTGTAATGTCCTGGCCATGCGCGCCGTATCTTCCCAGGCCTTTTCCACCTCCATGGTGCCTTGAAAATGACCCAAGGCTCTCTTTTGTTTTTCTGAGAGAGAAGCGGTCATGCGTTCATACGTGGGACTGGAAGCGGGGTGAGTGATCCCCTGCCAGGCCTTGACAGAAAACTCGAAGGCAGCAGGTACTTCTTCTCTCCAGCGCAGCACGGTTTCAGGCTTGGGAAGCTGATAAAAAACGGAGTTCAACTCTACCGTGGAAAAGTGTTCCAGGTACTTCTGGCGAGCCACCGGAAATCCGCAACAGCCGACCTTTATTTTTTTCTCAGGAAACATACATGATCCCTAACCTGAATTCTTCAGTTCAACTGAAGAACTCACCCTCCCATCACTTGACCCAAGTGAGGGACAAGCAGAGGAATAAGGCGCACCTACGCAGACATCAGCAATTTTGAGGAAGGTGAAGAGGGTTTTGAGGCCTTTTGGTTCAAAAAGTTTCCAATTTGGGTGACAGCTTCTCTTATTTCGGAATCCCCAACGATCAAGGCAAAACGCACATAACCTTCTCCGTAAGGGCCAAAACCCACCCCCGGAGCCACCACCACCCCTGTGTTTAAAATCAGTTTTTCGCAGAAAGCCAGAGAACCCGTTTTTCGAAATCGTTCCGGAAGACGGGCCCATACATACATGCTGGCCTTAGGTTTTTCTACAGACCAACCGATCTGCTTTAAAGCCTCGCACAGAACATCTCTTCGGCGCCGATAGAGCTGGGCCGCCTGAACCACATAATTCTGAGGACCGTTAAGGGCCGCTACCGCCGCTTTCTGCAAAAACCCAGGAACCCCGTAATCTAAAAAGGATTTGAACTTGGCTAAATGGCCAATGATTTCGGCATTTCCACAAGCCCAGGCCAGCCTCCAGCCCGCCATGGAGTAGGTCTTAGAGAAGGAGTGAAATTCCACCCCGACTTTCTTGGCATCGGGAAGCTCCAGAAAAGAAGGGGCACGGTAACCGTCAAAAGAAATCTCGGAGTAGGCGTTGTCGTAAAGCACAAAACAACGATGCTTCTTGGCGAAGCGAACGGCCTCTTGAAGAAGTTCCGTATTTTCCAGAACAGCCCCCGTGGGGTTGTTGGGATAATTTAAAATAAGAACTTTGGCCCTGCGGGCCACCGCTGCGGGTATTTTTTTAAGGTCAGGCAAAAAACGATTTTCCTCTTTGAGCGGCAACCAATGCACCTTGGCCCCCGCCAGAAGAACTCCATTGTAATGGACGGGATAGCAGGGACTAGGAACCAGAGCCACATCTCCAGGTCCCAGATAGGCGAACATCAGGTGAGCCAACCCCTCTTTAGAACCCACCAAGGGAATCACTTCGTTGGTTGGGTCCAGGCTCACCTGAAACCGCCTTCGGTACCAATCGGCAATGGCGCTGCGCAACTCCGGAATCCCTTTGGTTTGCGGATAGCGATGGGTCCAGGGTTCCTCACGCACTGAGCGAGCCGCCTCCTCCACCACATGGGTGGGGCTGGGTTGATCGGGATTGCCCATCCCCATATCAATCACCTTGAGTCCGGAGGCCGCTGCTTTCTCTTTTAAGGCACTCAAGCGGACAAAGAGGTAAGGAGGAAGATTTGTCAGTTTTTTAGAAGGAGGTGGTATCATATATAAGGGATTAGGGAATTAAGGGATTGAGTGATTAAGTAATTAAGAAATTTAACCGTTCTGGTCTTACATGCTAACCTAATCCCCCAATTCCCTAATTCCTCAATCCCCTTCAGAACAACGACACCTTCGGCTTGGGGATGGGCCTCGTGCGAAACTCGGGAAGCTTAGCGGCATACTGAAACAGAGTCCACGCCAGCGCTAGACAAGCTAACCCGTACACCAGCTCAAACCCGGCATACCGAAACCACTGTTCACGGCTAACAAACTCCCAAGGCTTTAGAGAGTAGCGGTTGGATTCCGGTTCTCCCCAAAAGAGATCATAAAGTGATTTCACCGCCACCAACAAGCCCCAAACAAAGAATAAGGTCCCTGATATTTTTACCAGGCCACGAACTTTTATCTTCTCCATGAGGAAGAACCGCGGAGGAATGCCAGCGGCAGGATTACCGCTTGGAATACTGGAATCGCTTTCTGGCCTTGGGCTGACCAGCTTTTTTGCGCTCCACCATACGGGGATCACGGGTGAGAAACCCTTCCTTGCGCATCAGCTGTTTCGATTTTAACCCTGTTTGAGCCAATGCCCGGGCCAAGCCATGACGAACCGCTTCCGCCTGACCCGTGATTCCTCCCCCCTGAACTTTGACATAGTAATCAAATTGTTTGGCCTCTTCCACGAGCTTCAATGGGGCCACCACCGAGTTTTTTTGCCGTTCATGCCCCTTAAAATAGTCGTCTACCGATTGGGTATTGACCACTATCTTTCCCTGACCTTGACGGACAGCACGCACCTGCGCCACCGAAGTTTTTCTACGGCCAGTCGCTAAAATAGAATCTGTGGAGGTCATCCCGCACCTTCCATGGCAAAAACACCCAAGTGACTGTTCTTTCGCATAAGAAGATTCTCCAAAGTGTTGCGCTTCATTGTTGATGGTATTTGCCCATTCCTCGCACCTTGGGCGTTCTGAAATCTCTGATGCAAAGGCGAATGTATATCACCCACCACCAGAAAAAACTCCAACCCTTCAGAATAGCCAAGCAGCAGACCAATATGTTTCACTGCATCAGAATGCCATGAAAGGTGCGGGATCATTTCGCAGGCTCCTTGGCAGACATCTTTTGAATCGGCTCGGGTCCGGGATATATCTTGAGGCGTCTAAGTTGACGGGCCCGCAATCGGTTGCTGTTCAACATACGCTTAATCGCCAAAAACACCACTTTCCTAGGGTCCCGGGACATCTGATCCCGAACCGGAATGGTCTTGGCTCCGGAAGCATAGCCTGAATGCCGGAAATAAAATTTTTGTTCCATCTTCTTGCCGGTCAGATGGACCTTGACCGCATTCGTTACCGTCACAAAATCACCGCAATCGAGATGAGGGGTGATGAAAGGTTTGCCTTTGCCGCGCAGAAGATTGGCCGCGTTGGTCGCCAGACGTCCCAGCACCTGACCCTCGGCGTCCAATAAGTGTCGCGCCCGGCGAGACTCCAATTCTTTAACCACCGGCATCCAAGTATTTTGAGGCATTGGTTATTACTCCGAGATCAAGAGAGGCTGGAGGGATAACGGGTTTATTGTACCAAATACGATAAGGGGTGTAAATGCTTGCTTGCACGTGCTCACACAAAGTCAACCGGTCACCGACCTCTATACTGGCGGTCCACCTCTTGGTACACGCGAGATGAAACACCACGGATCACCTCGAGTTGATTGTCCATGTCCTTGCCGCGAGTCATGACGCACAGCAAGTAAGGGTGATGGGTATAATAGATGATGCCACAATCGTGCAACTGCAGGACCTGCTCCAAAACATACATGCGCTCCCCATGCTTGTGAGCCACCACGGTCCCCGATGGAACACTCGCCGCCAACCCCCTGAATTCGGCTTGAGATAAAAATTCCAGAGCCTTCTGAGACATCTGTCTGTTCAAGTAAGAAGCGTTGAAGAGAATGCGAAAAAATGAGGCATAATCCTTGACGGACATCTGGTCTTTCTGTTCCTGGAAAGAGAGGGGTGAAAACCCGAGGTCAGAGAACAACTGGTCCAGATCCTCTTTTTTCACCGCCTTTAGAATCAAATCATGAGCTCGGTTATCGGAATAGGCGATCATAAAACGAATCAGCTCCTCTAAGGTATAGGCCTTACCCGCCTCTATCCCCTGCGAGGGCTTTAACATCTGCGGCGTCGATTCTCCCAAACCATTGAAAATAATTTTTCTTTTCAAAACGCTGGGATCAGCCTCGGCCTGCTTGAACAAAGCCATCATAATAGGCACCTTGAATAAACTGGCGGGAGAAAACTTCTCTCTTTCTTTGATTCCGAACCAAGGCCCATTGTTCAAATCTCTAAAATAAATGGAAACGTGAATCACTTTATTCTGATCTAGTTTTTCTCTCACGAATTCCTCGATGAGGTGCTTAAACGGCCGCAGCTCCTTAAACTCAACTGAAGAATCAATGTCCAGAAGCGGGTGAATCAAACTGCCACGAGGCTGCGGGGAAGAACTCCTCCGGGGAAACTGCTGATGCCCCGAACCCGCACACCCCAGAACCAAGCTTAGTAATAGCAGAAAAATTAGCGACACAGTTTACTGCTCTTCTCGGAGCCGAAGAAGTTGGTACCGTGCATTCCCCCTGCGGTGTCTCCGGCCCGGTACTTGGCAATCAAGGCCATGAGCATGTCACTGGCTTGAAGAAAAATCCAGCGACTCAAACTCATGGCATCCTTGACCACCTTGAGCGTAAATTCTTTCTCCAAAACATCCTGAGGACACCCCGTCTCCCGGATGAGCCAATCTAATTCGGGATCGTGAATCTGCTCAAATCCCGCCAACCTTAACACGGTGACTTCCTGAGGTTCTCCTTGAGGCGCGGAGCCCGGTTCTACGGGCACGGGTTCCGTGGGCAAAAGCCATTTCTTCTGTCCATTCAAAAGAAATTGGTAGACTCTCTCCCCCTGGGCCGTCAGCCGGCCCGAGGAATCATAAAGGGGCTCCCCTCTTTGATCTCTCAGGTAAAACACATACTTGGCCTCCACCCCCTTAGATTCAAAAGCCCGCACGGAGTCCTGCGAACGGAAAAATTCGTATCGCTCCAGTCCGGTAGGAGTCAGAAAAAGTTTCAGTCGTCCCGACGCCTTCTTTCTTTCCACCACCAGAGATTGAAGAGGCGCTCCCTTGGAGCGGAGAAACTCCACGGCTCCCCACTCCTCCGCTTGGCGCATCAGTTGTAATCGCTCCCGTTCTTCAGGGGTGAACTCTTCGCGGGTGTCCTCCAAAATTTTTCTTTCCTTCATTTCGGCCAGGAGATCCGCCGGCTCTTCCGCTTTGTCTTGAACGCGCTTTATCCCTTCTCTGGCCAACCGGTTGGAAGAATCCAGTTCTAGTCCCTTGCGGTAACTTTCCAGGGCCTGGAACCAGAGAGACTTAGATTCATAGTAGCGCGCTAACCCGATGTGGGCATTGGAATCTTGCGGGTTGGAACTGGCCGCTTTACGGTATCTCTCGGCCGCCAGATTCGGCTTTTTCTGGATCCAAGCAATATCTCCCAGACGGGAATGGCTGTAGGCGGCCAAAGGATCTTCCGGCTTAAGCAGCTTCAGACTATTTTGAAACTCTTCTTCAGCCTCCCCAAGACTTTGCGGCGTGTTCTGCAGAAGTAGAACCCCGGCCAAGCTGATGTGCCCATTGGGGTCTCCAGGATTAGCCTGAACGGCCCTGCGAAACTCTCGAACGGCATCTCCATACCTTTTCTGCTCGAAATACTGGCGGGCTAAAGAGGTGTGCCGTTCTGCCGTATCTCCCTGAGGATGGGTGGAAGGAGAGGTTTTTGATTCCGGCTGGGAAGTTCCCATCATCTCGCGCAGATACTGACGCGCCATTCCTCCGGCTTCTCCTTTAGGGTCGAGAGCCGAGGCTTTTCTAAAAGATTTTTCCGCCTGGGGCCTCTGGTAGATATCCAGCTGCGCCACGCCCAAATTAGCGTAGACCGCCGCCAAGCTGATTCCGGAGCCTAAATCTGATTTCCCTTTCCCGGCCGCCAACGCCGCTTGATAGGCTTGCACCGCTTTTTTCACGCGGCCCTGCTCATAGTAGCCCAGTCCCAAATCGTAGTGCGCCAGCGAATACTGCGGATTGATCTGGACGGAAGATTCCCAGGCGCTTACCGCCTCCGCCAACTTTCCCGCAGCGCTGTAGGTGACTCCAAGCTCGTGATAGGCCACCGCGCTCTTGGGATCCGCCTCAACCGCCTTGGAGCACTCCGCAATCGCTTCCTGCAGCACTCCTCCCTCTCGGTGAGCTCTGCAAAGGGACAAAGGTTCCTGCCCCGCCGAAAACACAGCCGGAATAGGACCCAGCCCAAGAGACAAAAGAAAGGAGAGGATCGGCGCAAGCATCATGTGACTAAGCGGGAATCACTCGAGGCAGCACCACTCCTTTTTGATCCTGATATTTTCCCTTGCGGTCCGCATAGGAAACGGCACACACCTCATCCGATTCCAAGAACAGAAGCTGGGCAATTCCCTCCTGGGCATAGATTTTAGCCGGGAGGGGAGTGGTGTTAGAAATTTCGATGGTGAGGTGCCCCATCCACTCCGGCTCCAAAGGCGTTACGTTCACGATAATTCCACAGCGAGCGAATGTGCTCTTGCCCAGACAGATCGCCAGGACCTTGCGGGGAATCCTAAAATACTCCACCGATCTGGCCAGGGCAAAGGAGTTGGGTGGAACAATACAAACCTCTCCTTTAAAATCCACAAAGGATTTAGGATCGAAGTTTTTGGGGTCCACCACCGCGGTGTGGACATTGGTGAATATCTTGAACTCATCCGAGACTCGAATGTCATACCCATAGGAGGACAACCCATACGACACTTTTCCCCCCGAAACCAAATGGTCCTCGAACGGCTCAATCATGCGATGCTCTTTCGCCATTTTCTTAATCCAGTGATCTGACTTTAGCACGTTATTTTCCTCCTTTCCTCATATTATATATCTATTTCCACCGGCCGGGCCCTAAAGACGTGTGGAGCTCACACGAACACCCGCAAAACTTGGCTCGCCTTCTCCCAACCATTCAAAGATATTTTTTCTTGGAACACATCAAAGCCACCGCGCTTAATTTTTTCCAAGAGAGCCTCATAGATCACCGCCATCACTTCAGCGGGACGCATGTTTCTTCTGTCCACCGGGCTTAAAAATCCCCGTGCTTTTTGGTAATAACTTTTGGTGCGATGATATTCGAACTTCATCAACTCCACGAACCAGGGAGTGTACCTTCTATCCCGCAACTCTTTCTCCGAATAACCAAACCGATCCAAATCTTCCAAGGGCAGATAGATGCGATCGCGGTCCAGATCGGAGCCGACATCCCGCATGATATTCGTCAATTGAAACGCGTAGCCTAAGTTCAAGGCATACTCCCGGGCCGAGGGGTGTTGATAACCGAAAATCCCGATGCACAAGAACCCCACCGAAGAAGCCACACGAAAAATGTACTGCTCCAAGTCCTGAAAAGTTTTGTAGCGAGAAACGGTGAGATCCATCTCCACTCCTTCCACAATATGCAGAAAGGATTCCTTGGGCAGCTTAAATTTTTCCACGGCCGGCATCAAGCTCTGAGCGATGGGGTGCGTAGGCTTTCCTGCGTACAACTGCTCGATTTCCGTTTTCCAAAACTGCAGCGCCTCCCGAGCCCCTTTCATTTTAAACTTTTCGGAGGAACTTTCTTGTCCATCTACGATGTCATCCACGTGCCGGCAAAAGGCATACACGGCTGAAAGCGCTTGGCGCTTGGCTCTGGGCAGAAAGAAAAAACTCAGACTAAAATTGGAACCAGACTCCGGAGAAGACATAAGAAAATCACACTTCAATAACGTATTCTATTAAATTTGATACCATAACCCTACTCATGAACCTGGGTGTGCCGAAAATTTACGGGCATGGGACTGTGTCTGTAATAGGGACAGGCCTGGGCCTGTCCCGGGCGGCCGCTGC
>JACQJM010000094.1 GCA_016205045.1 Elusimicrobiota bacterium
CTTAATCACACGAACTTTAGGCCTACAACGAACTGGGACTTATGCTCTATTTCTTTATGGGTCTCTTTTTTCATGGGATTGGCCCCTTGGGCCCATCATCCCTCGCTTTCAATCTCTTAGAATGAATGAAACATGAACCCCCACCGGCTATGGTCCTTGCTTCGTCAGGCTCTCATTATCTTATTTTCCCTGCATTTCTGGCTCCTTCCCGGATTCACCAAGGACACCTCCCCTTTCTCCGTCCCCAAGGGACCGACTTCCCTCTCCACCCTTAATTTCCCACAGTCTCCCACTTTTACACATCAACTCCAACGCCTTACCTCCTCCTCCCTTTCCGATGGGATTAACCACCTCCTAAGACTCTCCTCATTTTCCCCGCATGCCGAAGAAATAACCACGGCACGATACCTTTTGAAGCTCTTAGCGAACCCTGTGCAGGCAAGACGCCCCTTAATTCACACCACCATTGGAACCAACGCCACCCACCTGCTCTTAAAAAACCTGGAGAGATTGCACCGGGACGGCGCATCTCCGATTCTGGGAAAAGTTCTTAAGTTCGCTCGTGATTTGGAAAGTCAAGAAGAAATTCCTCGTGAAATCCCCCTCTTTTACGATGGAGAAAAAACACACACCCTCCCCGAGACTGGACTCAAAACATATCCCTACTGGCAAGATACTGTTCGGATCCCCGTGACTGCCAAAGAAATTCCCCTTCCCGATCGTGCGGATGTCGTGGTGGTGGGTGGAGGATACACGGGTCTTTCGGCCGCTCGGACCCTGGCCCAGCATGGGACCCGGGTGGTTCTGTTAGAGGCTCAAACATTCGGAGGGGGAGCCAGTTCTCGCAACGCCGGCATGGTGCTTCCCATGCTGGACGCCCCCGTAGAAAGCTTGATTCAAAAATATGGTTCGGACATGGTTCGCCGGCTGTATGCCATCAGCCAAGCCTCGGTCGAATATGTCATCCGAACCATACGCAACGAAGGGATGGATTGTGATCTTTCCCGCCCTGGACACCTCCTCGTTGCCCGTAAACCCTCCCACATCGGATATCTGTACAAGGAATCAGAAATGATGGCCCGCACCTTAGGAGACAGAGTAACTATCCTCACCCGTGAAAATCTGCGTCAGGAAATTGGCTCCTCTCTCTACTATGGGGGCTTGCTCATAGAAGACGGCTTCAGCCTCAACCCCGCCCGTTATATCCTGGGGTTAGTCCAAGCCGCCGCAAAAGCTGGAGCCCTTTTGTATGATCAGTCTTCTGCATCTCACTTGGAGCGGGCCATCCGGAAGGGGGAATCAGGCTACCAGATTTTCACGCCCCGTGGAAAAATTTGGAGCCGCGAAGTATTAATCGCGACGGGAGGCCACACGGGAAATCTCACCCCTCAACTCCAGCGAAGAGTGATCCCTATCGCCGCCTACACCATCGCCACAAAACCCCTGCCTCTCCATTTGATCCAAGAACTGATCCCTCAGGGCCGAATGGTTTATGATACCATGCACTTTCTGCATTATTTCCGGCTGACCCCTGATGGGCGGCTTTTATTTGGCGGGCGTGAGTCGTTCACGCCGGAAACGGCCTTCTCGGCCCGCAAAAAAGGACCCCGACTGGCTCGCCTGCTCCATCAGGACATGCTGAAAGTATTCCCTCAGCTCAAAAGCACGAGCGTTGAGTATGTGTGGGATGGAATGGTGGATTACGCTTTTGACCAACTTCCCCACGCGGGCGTTGTGGATGGTTTATATTACGCGACAGGCTACTCAGGACACGGAATCACATTGGGAACCTATCTGGGCGCAAAAATCTCTCAGTCCCTATTAGGATTTAGGGATAGCAATCCTTTAGAGAAACTGCCCATCCCCCAAGCCCCCCTGGGGCTATACAATGGCTGGCCTTGGTTCTTGCCGTTGGCAGCCGCTTGGTACAAATTTCTGGATTGGTTAAGTTAAGCGCCTCTTTAAATCTTCAGCAACCCGCCATACATCCCCCGCTCCCTGGGTGAGGACCAAGTCCCCGGACCTTAAATCGCGAGCCAAATCCACCGTTCCAGTGAAGGGGACCGCTTCCACCCTTGCTTTCTTGAGGGATTTCAAAATTAAATCGGAGGTAATACCGGGCAGGGGTTTCTCATTGGCAGGGTAAATATTCATCACGTACACGCGATCGGCAACCTTAAAAGCAGGTCCAAACTCATGCTGCAGCATTTTTGTCCGACTGAAGCGATGCGGCTGAAAGATCACCATCAATCTCTTAAAATTCCAGAGCTTAGAGACGGCTTCTAAGGTGGCGCGGATCTCGGTGGGATGATGCCCATAATCATCCATGAACCGGACCCCCCTTGTTTCCCCAATCAATTCCATACGCCGCCCGACCCCCTGAAACCGGAACAAACCCCTGGCCAGAGGCGGCACCTTAAACCCCAAGAAATCTCCACAGGCTATGGCCGCGGCAGCGTTGAGCACGTTGTGTCTGCCTGAAACCTTCAGGTGGACCGAACCTTTTTTTGCCCCTTGATAGTACACATCGAACCGACTTCCCTTCTCTTGCATTCTTAGGTTTCGGATCTGCCAATCCACGCCCTTCCTGAATCCATAGGTTAGTTTAGGCGCAGTCATTTTGGGAAATAAAGAACGCAAGACCGGATCATCCGCACACAACACCGCAGTTCCATAGAATGGAATGCGGGAAAAGTGGGATAAAAACGCTTCCTTGAGTTTTTCCATGCTTCCATAATAATCTAAATGGTCATTGTCTATGTTGGTCACGATGGAAACCAGAGGCGTCAACTTCAAAATCGAGCCATCGGACTCATCCAGCTCCGCCACCAGGTATTTACCCTTTCCCAACTCCGCGTTGGAACGAATATTTTTAAGTTTCCCCCCCACAATCACCGTGGGATCAGCTCCCACCGCCTTCAAAGCCATGGCCACCATGGAGGTGGTGGTGGTTTTGCCATGAGTTCCCGAAATGGTTACCGTCTTCTTGAGATGAGCCAGCTCCGCCAACATCTCTATGCGTGGAATCACAGGAATTCCACGGCGCTTGGCTTCACGTACCTCTAGATTTTCCGGCCTCACCGCGGAACTTGTGACCACGACGCCAGCCCCATGGACTCTTGCGGCGCGATGCCCCTGCTCGATGCGTGCCCCTAAAGAGGAGAGCCGCCGAGTGATTCCCGTAAGCTTTAAGTCCGATCCGGACACCGAATAACCCAAGTTCAGGAGAACTTCCGCAATCCCGCTCATCCCAATCCCGCCGATGCCAACGAAATGGATTCGTTTTTTTCTTTTGGCCCCCTCACCTTTATCCTCTCCCCACAAAGGGGGAGAGGGAAGGGTGGGAAAGTAAGCATCAACTTTGAACTTAGAACTTAGCACTTCGAACTAGCCCCATTAAGCCACTCCTTCACTTCCTGTTTCACTGGGCCATAATTCTTGCGGGTCAAAGCCAGAACTTTCGTTTGGCTCATTTTTTTCACCGAATCGGTGAAAGGTTGCGCTCCCAAACGTATCGTCGCCAAAACCGGCTGTGGGCTCATGAAACATTCGAGCACCATCTGACGAAAGGGCTCCGAAAGCACCTCCATAGATCCTATCTCATCGATCACCACGATCTTTCTGTTTTGAAGCGCATCCTTTAAAGCCTGTAAACCGATCCCTTCAAGAACCTTAAGATCAATGCCGTATTTGTTGAACTTCACAGAACTGACCAAGCCCTTCTGAGCCAAGATCCCTTCTGTCCCCTGGAAAGTCCTCAGCAAGAATCCGATTCTCTTACCTTCTTCTTTTAGCTCCTGGGTGAAAAAACCTCCTACCCGATCTTTTAAAGAAAGCACCACCTCACGAATAAGAGTCGTTTTACCCACCCCTGGATTGCCCGTCAATATAAGGTTCTTAACCATGATTCGCTATGCGCAATTAGCAATTAGCGATCCGTAAATTTTATTTCTTATCACGAATTGCGGATTGCGGATTGCGGATCGCGGATTTTGTTCCTAGCCACTTCAGATTTTGTTTGGCCCCCTTGCTCTTAGGATTGATCTCCAATACTTTTTTATAGGACTCCAGCGCCTTCTCTTCATCCCCGTCGATGAGATAGGCCACCCCCTGTCCCAAATAAGCCCGCCAGGAATGGGCATCGCGGGAAATTGCTCCAGAAAAGGCTTCTCTAGCGGAATCGGAATCTCCCAAAAGAATTTGTCCCAGACCCAACGCCAGATACCACTCCGCGCTCTTAGCACTTCCCCTCTCCTGAAAAGAACCTTGGAGTTCAGGAAGGACCTCATGAACCAAATCCATCCATCCCGTGCCCATCACCCAGAGCCCAAGATCATTTCCCACATCTCGAGGCTGGTAGGAAACTCCCGACCGGCCCTCTACGGCCCGTCCCATTTGAAGGTTCATGGACATGCGCACATCCGAATGGGGAGGAGCCCCCTTGCGAACGGAGTCCAACTCCTTCATAATGGCTTCAATTCTTTTTTCTCTTGAACCCGCCGTCTCCGCAGGAATGGAAAACTGCCGTCTGACTCCCATGGCAGAGGGAATCTGAGGAAGTTTTTGAGAACTCTCCAAAGCGTTTTTAAGTCGGCTCTCTTGGGAACGCACAGGCACCAACTCCGGCCGAGGCATGTAGGCTAGATCCACCTCCACCTTGGCCTCTCGATTGAGAGGAATTCTTTCTAGGTTTCTTCGAAAGGCTTCCGCGGGTCCGGCAGGGTCTTCGCTCTCCGAATTTTGAGCGTTCCCTTGCTTTTTTTTGTAGGCCATAGAAAGTCCCAACTGTCCCTCTTCCCCTTCGGGAGATAACCGAAATGCCTCCTCGAATACCTGTGCGGCGCGATCTGATTTTCCTTTCTTGAGATAAGCGTACCCTAAGCGAAACCGCGCCACAGAATCTCTGGGTTTCATGCGAACCGCCTTTTGAAAATACTCGATGGCTCTATCCAGATCTCCCCCTCTTTCCCAAAGCGCTCCTATCTCCAAAAGAGCATCCTCATATTGAGAAAAATGCTTGAGGGCTGCCTGGAAGGAATCCAAGGCATCGGAATCCCGCCCTAGCCGACTGTACAACAAACCCAACTGAAAATGATACAAGGGATGCACCGCATCTAAATGCACGGCCCTTCTGAAGTACTCCAAGGCCTTAGAAATATTTCCCAAGGATTCATAAACCGATCCGGCATCCATCACGATATCGGCTCGTTCCGGAGAAAGCCTCTCAGCTTCTAGAAATTCCCTCAAAGATCGCTCGCTATCCCCCTTCCAGGCATAAGCGATTCCCATCAATTGATGGGCTTGAGAATTCTTGGGATCCAAAGAAATGGCTTCCTGGTACTCTTTCATCGCCAAATCCACCTGTCCCGACCAGTAGTAAGCGGCTCCCAACATCACATGCCCCCAAGGCTCTTTGGGTTGCGCCGTTACCGCCCGGGCGAACTCTCGAACTGCTTCTTGGTAACTGCCTTGCTGCATCAAGTGGCCGCCTTCTTGGAGGTTGCGAATCGCCTGGGCCGCCATGATCTGATCCCAGATGGTTTCCTGTCCGGGTTCAGTCTTGGCTCCCCAGACAACCTGGGGCCCCAAAGCGAACAATGCCGCGAATAAAACACGAATCATATGCGAATATATTCCAGACAAGCTATTCGCGTTCATTCGCATGGGAACATTCGCGTCTCGTTCGTGTTGCTATTTCCTAGATAGGGTAGGCCAGAAGGGGCGCAAAGACTGCACAAAAGATTCCGTCAAAAACTGTATGGCTGTTTCCAAATCAATTCCCTCATAACTTTCATGAGCGGACCACACCACTGATCCCGTTTCCACATCCACCATACGGCAACTCAAACCCACTGCCGCGGCGGAGGTGAGAATGCTGGAATCAGGAACTCCCGAGGGCGTCCCTTGAGGATAAAGGGAGCGTCCTTTGATGGGGGTCGCCTTACGGGTGATGGCGGTAGCCCCCGTGTACACCAAGTAGCTCTCGGGAGGCCTGTACTCAGTCACGGACCCGACAAAGAGGGCATCCACTCCTAAAACCTTGCGGATAGAATTTAAAGAAGTGGAATCAAATACTCCCTCCGCCTTCAGACGCCTTTCCTTAAGAACCTCATCAATCCGCTCTCGCTCCACCAAATCAACCCCATTCGCCAAGAGAGCATGGGCAAGCAAATCCGAAGCCACATCCCCTCCCTGGCCTCCAAAGGAGATCACCCCCACACGATGCACCTTGCTAAAGTCGAAACCGCGTTTGACCGCCACCTGAGGGCCTGTACACCCCCACAGAAGGGGGCCCCCACACACGAACACAAAGCGAATAACTCTCTGGGGAAATTCGTATCTCATTCGCGTGAAGCCTTAAGTCTATTGAGATGTTTCTGAGCCACTTCTCGTACTTTAGCATCCTCGGAGACCTGTAAACATTTCTCCCAAGCTTGGATGGCCTGCGCTTTTACACGCTCCCTATCCCCCGCGGGGACTGCTTTAATTTTTCTCTCTTTAATGAGAGCAACGAGGTAATACGCCTTGACTTTTTGAGGATCAATCTCTATCACTTTCTGAAAATTTGCAAGGGCCTCATCCCATTCCCCCAGATCTTTCTGCAGAAAACCCAGCTTCATCCAAAGTTCCGCATCATTAGGCTGGATCTTAATCGCGGCGTGCAAGGCCTCTTTCTGTCTTAGCAACTCATCACGGTCGGATTCCGCCGCCAAGAAACCCTGAAGAGACACCACAGATAAAATAAGAAGAAGTAAAATCTTGATCATGACACACCTCCCTTAAGGATTCTACTATATTTTATTTGGAGGAAAGACGGATGCGCCGAAAATTTCAGGACACTGGGCCTAATCTGTAATAGGGTCAAGCCAGGGCCTGGTCTATCTTTGCCCAGGGGTGACTCCGGTTCCAGCCCCTCGGTCCCGCAACGGAAGGTGAACGGTGGACCACATCTCGCTACCCTAGCAGGGGATGGGTGGAGTGAGGGAAGCCGAGGGGCGAACCGGAAGGC
>JACQJM010000097.1 GCA_016205045.1 Elusimicrobiota bacterium
GCGTATGGTAAAGCGATATTATCCCTTGATCCCGCGGCTTCTTATCCGATCGCAGTTGGGAATGGAGGGTCTCCCGGTCCTTGTATCGGCCCTTATGGTGATGGCACTCCGGGTCAATCTAGCAGTTTCGGAGCTCTCTTCACGGTGGCGGGGGGGGGGCAGGGCGTGTATGTTGTTGTAGCTATAAATAATCCTGGATCTTATGGTTCTGGGGGTGCAGCCCCCGCTACGGGGCCTGGTGTTTGGGGAATAGGGGGTCAAGCTGGGAATGATAGAAAAGGCGGAAACGGTGGTGGGAATGGGGGATATGGGGGATATGGATCTGGAAGCAGCGCCGATGGTATTGCTCCGGGGGGAGGCGGTTTTCGTTGCACCGGAGGCGGCAGCGGAGCTCCCGGTAGAGTTATCGTTTTTTACTGAATTTTAATCTTTTACAATTGGGAAGGGGAACTATGTCTGAAAAGCGAAATGAGTTTTTAAAAAAGATTGGTGTGTTGAGTTTTTTGGGCCTCGCCTTAGTGGCTCACGAACTCTCCACGGAACAACTGACCATGACCACCTACTACCCGGCTCCCTATGGGGTGTACAACACAATCATCACCACTGGACAGACAACCTTGGCTAGGGATTCTGGCACATTGGTGATCGGCAACGGTACCCCAGCTTCTCCCAGAGCCAACCTTCTTCAAATTCAAGATGGGAATCAAGCAGCCGGAAAAGTTCTGACCGCTCTTGATGCTAATGGAACCGCCAGCTGGCAGACATCTCCAGGAGGCGGTTTTCAGAATATGCGGGTATACGACACCCCTGGGAGTTACACTTGGCCTCCTGGGGGGGTTACTGCAACCAAAGTGATGGTGGAGGTTTGGGGAGGAGGAGGGGGTGGATATTCTGGAGATAAACAGTCATCATCCGGAGGAGGCGGCGGGTATGGGAAGGGTATTTTCGATCTCACTTCCCCTCCATATACAATAACGGTTGGTGCGGGAGGAGCAGGAGGAGTTTTTCCTTGTGGTGTGGGAGGAGCCAGTAGTTTTGGTGCACTTATTACCGCAACAGGAGGAGGTGCTTGCGGAAATCCCGGACCGTTTGCTGGGTTGGCTGGGGGTGCAAGCGGTGCAGTTTTAAACGTGTCTGGAGGGAATGGGACCATCTGCTATCATTGTGGATATGATGGTTACCCTCCTCCTAGTGACTTTAATTATAATGCTTCTGACGGAGGAAATGGAGGGAACGGAGGTGTAGGAGGTCGTTGGATTGGTGGAGCGGGAGGACTCAACGGTACGGCTCCGGGGGGAGGTGGTGGAGGGCTTGGTTCCGATAGTTCGGCAGTTCCTGCAATCCTTGGTTCTACCGGTAATGGGGCTCCGGGCAGAGTAGTTGTCTATTGGTGATCCCTGGAATACGAGGGAAAATCAGATGACGTTAAAGACGGATGTTGGGGTAGGCGAGAGGAGAACGGGTGATTTGCTGTGGAGGAAAGATTCGATTTACGGCGGTCAAAAATTTTATAAGTTCATTCAAATCCATACAGGGAGACGAACGGAAAAGGCGGGAACTGTCTCTCAGGGTTCTAAATTCCTCCCTCATTTTTTCGGAGGAAGCCATCTCTAGAATTTCTTTTTTCTCCTTTTCACTTAGCATAACCCAGCCTTTTCTTAGTCTCTTTCAATTCTTTGCCTAGATTGAAGAGATCGTAGTATTCCTCTATTTTTTTCCAATCAAGGGCGGATGCATGAACTTGAATCAGGGCTTCAATGTCCGCCATTTCTTTAGATTTTCGGGAGGAATCATTTGCCATAGCCTGAACTTTGAGTCCAATAAGATCTTCAGGCTGCAGGATGCGAACTTTGAAAGCGCCCTCCAAAAGAGGGTGTTCTGAGGCTCTGTCCAACATGTTTATAGAAATGCTTCTGAAAGCGTGGAGGAAATCCACGCTGCCCCAACCTGCTTTAGAATTCTGATATTGGGATACGTTTTCTGTGTGGAATCGTCTATAGTAACCCAAACGGGTCATCAGATCATGGAGGGACTGAAGATCATCTTTGTGAACCAGGAAGTCCAAATCCATGGTTGCCCGAGGGGCTCCTAGAGCTCCCAAGGCAAATCCTCCCATCACGGCATATCTGATTTTCCTATCCTCAAAGCCCTTCAGCAAATTTCTTAGGACGAGCTCAAAATCCATGCTTAGGATTATAGCAGTTTATCTTAAATTCTTGAACGTTGCTCCTGGAAGGGCGCCTTCTATCTCTTCATCAAATCTTAATTGTTTCTTCAGGAGAACTTCATGATTTCCTGTTACTTTAAGGGTGGAGGAGTCTGCCTTTTTGGGCTGTTCAGGAACTCGGATGATAGAAAAAGAGAAGGGATATTTTAAAAGACTTATCTGTTTAATCTTTTTGGGAATTGCTCTGGTGGCCAGGGAATTATCAACTGAAACATTGACCATGACCACTTACTACCCTGCTCCGTATGGGGTGTATAACCAGATTATTACAACTGGGCAGACTATTTTGGCAAGAGATTCAGGGAACGTAGGAATCGGGGATTCCAGCCCCTCTAATAAATTCTCCGTGACTGGGAGAGCGAGCTTTACGGACAATGTGGGGATAGGAGTATCTGCTTCCGCTCCTGGCAATAAGTTGCAGGTAATTTCAAATGAAAACAGTGATTATACAGTATATGGCTGGAATCAATATTCAGGTGGGAGTACTCCCTGGACGAGATCGGGTATAAAAGGTGTCAGCTATGATGTAGCTGCTTACGGAGAGCTGGGCCGTGCAACAAAAAGTATAATGGGGACCGTGACCAAGATTGGAGTTTATGGCACTGCACCCCCACCAGGCCCGGGACCTGTTAATTATGCCGGGTATTTTGATGGAAGGGTGAAAATAACCGGCAGGATTTTTTTCAATGGACAGAAAATATGTATGGGGGGGCGCACCTTTTCCCCCGTATATAGAAATGATATTTTGGTTTCGGACTGGACATTCACAACATGTCAAAATTATATGACAGCTTTGCCAGGTGCTCAGTATTATCAACTGGGGTGTGTTTTTGAAAACGATTATTCAATTGGAACTCAAGGTATCCTACCTGCTGGAACTGCTGGGGTTCCCAGCCCAAACTGCGGCTGGTAAATTTTTACACTCCCACCGTGCCTCCTAAAACATAAAAA
>JACQJM010000098.1 GCA_016205045.1 Elusimicrobiota bacterium
AACTTAGAACATAGAACTTAGCACTTAGAACTGTCTTTTTTAGCGATTCTGACTCGAGCGGGTCTCAATACTTGCCCATTCATCCAAAAACCTTTTTGAATTTCCTCCACGACAGTTCCTTCAGGAACATCCTCCCTTGGCACCGCCCCCAGAACTTCGTGTTGAAGGGGGTCCAGGGGCTTGCCTACGACTTCCATGGGAAAGACATATTCTGACTTGAGCAATTTTTCAAACTCCTTAAAGATCAACTCCATCCCACGACCAAATTCATCCTGGCCGGAAGTCTCGGCCGGGGCGGACGAGTCCCCAGACAGGCTTTTATCATCCTGGTTCTGAATCTGTTGATGCACCTTCAACAACACGTCGTACAGCGGCAACAACTTGAGTAAAACCTGTGCCTTGCCCCACTGGACTGTTTCCGATTTCTCACGATCTACTCGCTTTCTAAAATTATCAAACTCCGCCCTGAGCCTTAAAAGTTGATCGTAGTACTCCTGAGCTTTCTGAGCTTCCTTAAATTCTTTTTCTTCATTTTTTTTATCTTTCGATCCCGCCTCTTTGGAGCTTTCAGAACTCATATTAAATCAGGAACGCCCCTTTTTAACGCGAGGGGCAGGGGGAGCAGTCTCTTGAAAATTCTTGTCCCAATTCTCCAGCGTTCGACTGACCACATGGCTCACAAAATTGACCAAAGCCATGATCTTGGGGTACTCCATGCGCTTAGGTCCCAGAATTCCCAAAAGACCCACCGTCCTGCCCTGCACTCGATAGGTAGACGTGACAAGACTAAGATTTCTTAGTTCAGGGATCTGATTTTCTGTTCCAATTTTGACATGCACCAGAGATTGGTCCTTATTCCCTTTCGAACCGCTTTCCTTGAGCGTATCTCGGAACTGTTCCTCCAGGATACGCGCAAATTTTTTCTTTTCATTCAGGATGTTAAGCAGGGAACGGAACTCATCAAAATCCCACACACCACTTTCAGAAAGAAGATGGGTTGTTCCCTCTACATACAGCGATTCTTTTTCGGAGAGTTTGGCTACTTCTCTTAGAAACTGTCTGGCTAAAGCAGCCATATCCCGAAACTCCCTTTCCGCCCGGGAAATATGATAACCAAAATTCTGCCGGATCTCTTTGACGGGCATTCCCTGCACCTGCTCATTGAGGAAGGCCGTGAACTGTCGCAGCCGATTTAAGGGAATATCTTGAGAAAGCCTTAACGGCCAATGTTGGACAATTCCTGAATCCGTGACCATAATGGCGAGCAAATGCTTAGCCCCAAGAGGCACCAACTCCAACCGACGAAGAGTATCTTCCTCTTGATTGGGAGAAAGGGCGAACCCCGCAGACCGGGATAGGACAGAAAGCATTCTGGAAGTTTGAGAAAGAAGATCGCTCAACTCTTCGGTCTTTCGGTTATACTCTTTTTCAATCCGCTCCCTCTCTTCCAAAGCCAACCGCTGCATTTCAACCAAATAATCCACATAAAAACGATATCCCTTATCCGTAGGGGCACGTCCCGCCGAAGGATGGCTGTGAGAAAGGTATCCTTCATCTTCCAATTCCTTTAAGACATGCCGAAGGGTGGCACTGGAAAGGCCAAATCCCCCCTTTTCCGCAATAACCTGAGAACCAATTGGTTGGGAACTGTGAATATACCGATGGATAACCCACTCTAGCAGTTGTTGCTTGCGTTCTTTAGCGACTTGAGGATCCAATATACGCATGAGATTAACTCCCGACCTCAGATCGGGTTATGGGGGGCAGCCAAAACTAGCAGTCAAAGGTTAAGACTGCTAATATTATACTCCCAACTCCACCCCAAAGTCAAACCCGAATCCTCCTAACGAATTTGTCAAATTTCCATGAATCTTCTGGGAGAGTCCTTCGACCTAGATTCTAAAGGGACCATTGACTCATGTTCCTAAAAAGACCTTTATGATAATGTGTTTTTATGATTCGCACCATCCTTCTAGGGACACTCTTGACCCTCTCGTGCTTGGGATTTGCCGCCCTAAATCATTCAGAGACGGCATTTTTGGATTCTGCGCAAAAGATCGAGATGCAAGTGTCCCAATTCAAAGCCGTTTTATCCCACAGGGATTTCATTCCTAAAGCCGTTCCTTACACCTTGGAAGGGACCATCACCGTATACAGACACGAGGGCATCGTTCTCCTCCACACCACGGACGGAAGGACCTTTTCTCTAAGAAAAGACAAGTCTTCTAAATTTGACCCTCAAGATTGGCATGGAAGGGTTGTTCAGGTAGAAGGCTGGGCCGCGGAATCGGACGAATTAGATGAAATTCTTGTGGCCAAGATCAAAGAAATAGATCCAAGCGCCCCAGTTCCCCCAACCGAGCATGTGGATTTTCAGAGGCCGGCTCAACTCGTTTCCCATGTAGGGCAGCGCTGGGAAGTGGGAAACGTCAGGTGGGGTGAAGAGAAACCCAGCACCTGGGAAACGGTGACTATCGATCCCAGCCTCATAGAAAAGGTCTATTTTGCTCAGAAGCCATTTGCCAAAGAAAAACTAGTCGCCCACACTTTTCTCGTGTTCCGCTTCAAACCAGGAGGAGCCATCAACAACAGGGGTGAGGAAACAAGAAGCCTGGTTTTATCCGTAGAGGCTTACATGAGAAAATCGGATAAGAAACTCGATCTGCGCAAAGCCGCGGTAAAAAAAGAGTACCCCATTGTTTGGATGCTGAGTCAATGGGAAAATTATCTCACCAATGCCTGCCGCGACAAAAGCGAACGCCTCGTTCTGTATCCCACCGCCTTCTCCAAAGAACAGAGCGTATCCCTGCTCCACGAAGCCCTCCAACAAGCCACCGTCAACCGGGCCGGAGAGTTCTACAACACTCGCCGGAATAACTGCACCAACAATATCCTTATTTTATTCAACCATGTCCTATCCCGCCCCATTCCCCTGTGGACCATTCCTGGCACGATATATAACCTCAGGGCCACCAACTCTACCTGGGCTACCGTTCTGCTTCGGGAGAGAGGCATCATCGGCGAGTCTCTTCCTGAAATCAATCCCACCAACTACACTAAGTCACTCTAAGAATTCTTTGAGCATAACCGGATTTTTTTAGGGTAAGTTTAAATGAAGGGCCGCCGTAAATATTGATATAATTATCACCTGAAGTGAACAATCCACTTTGGGAGGGCGCATGAGATCTTTATTCAAGAAATTATTCATCACTGGTTTTTTTGTATGTTTTTATCATGGCGGCTACATTCATGCCTCTGATACTCCATCGACTGGACTCTCTTATTCGGCAAGAGTCAATGATCACGAAGGTGTCTTTTTATTTCCCGTAGATAAGATGAGTAAAACTTGGTCCTGGAATCGGAAATCCACGAGACCAAACGTACTGGAGTACGGTTGGAGAGTCCAAGTGCCTCTAGGAAAAGACCGTTATGAAGTCGGTGTTTGTCTTTTTAAGGTCTCCCAAAGCGTACTCCTATCGGGAGATTTCAAGGGTTTGATCAAGGCCGCACAGGTTGATGCCTGGAAACTGTATATGAATAAAGGAAAAGAGGGCGGAAAAGTAGACAAATCGATTAATGATGTTTCTGCAGAAGTTGTAGAAGGCGGGCTGCGCGTGGTGGTTCATGATAAGGTTTTTTTGGCCAAGTTTTTGAAATCTCATCCCAAATCGGTGGTTTTTTTGACAGCCTCTCCTGAAACTTTAGGTGAGGATAAGAAACAATCTGTACAAGTTGTGTACCAATAGAAGAAATTTCGGGCCTGCCCTCGTCCGCAAAGCGGCCGAGGACTGCACCCGGTAGGAACTCCGGGTGTTCGCCCAAAATTCTCTGAATTTTGGGCCTGCCCCCGGTCTCAGAGATACCGGGGACTGCACCCGGCAGGAATCCGGGTGTGTCCGCCCAAATTTGAAGACAAATTTGGGCCTGCCCTCTTCCGGGGAAATATACGAAGAGGACTGGCCCGATCTACGAACTTCAAGGATTTCGGGCCTGTAGCTCAGTTGGGAGAGCGCCTGCATGGCATGCAGGAGGTCAGGGGTTCGACCCCCCTCAGGTCCA
>JACQJM010000099.1 GCA_016205045.1 Elusimicrobiota bacterium
CAATAATTGGTCTAAATTCTAGAAATCCAGGTTTTCCGCTGTATTCGCATCTATTCGCGTCAGATTCGTTTGAATTCATGTTGAGGCTCAAAGTGGTGTGGATATTGGGTATCTGCGGTCACTTTGAGTTGTAACAATTCTGTGCTTGACAAAAAGTGTAACTAGGGTTAAACTTTTTTAAGCTTCCTGACACCTCCATGGAATCAGAAAACGAATATTCCCACCTTGAAAACCTAGTTCAAGACGTCACCAATATTGATACCGCGCGGATGACCCTGCGCTGGGCCTTAGAGAAGCTGCATGGGTTGGAAAGATCCAATCGCGAGCTGGAAGAAAAATTAAAAACCTCCACAGACCTTCAGCACACCACCGAGAAAAAGATGAAAGAGATGGAAGAGGTGGTGGCATCCCGCACCAAACTTTTGCAGGAACAGGAGCTCTTCTATCAAAAAATGGAAGAGACGCTTCGCTTTCTTACCGAAGGGAAAATCGATGTGCCGGCCCTGATGCACCGGGAAGTCAATGTGGAGCGCATCCGCCGCGAGGTGTCGGAGGAGTACCAGAAACAATTTGAAGAGATGGATCGGTCCAACCACGAAATGATCTCGCGCTGGACCGAAAGGCTTCTGCAGGTGGAGTCCCATTACCCCGAGAAGCTAACCGAGGTTCTTCAAAAATATGACGAGCTTCGCCATGAACAGGATCAACTCTACCAGGGGCGTCTGTTAAAGCTGGAACAGTCTTTCCACGCCAAAGAAGAAGAGCTCCTGCGCCGGGAACAGGAGTTGGAAACGGATTACCAAAAGAGAATTAAGGGGGTGGAAGAGCTTCGCATCCAGCTGCAGAACGAGGGGGATCAAAGGGCCAACACAGTAGAAAGCGGGTATCAATCCCTCAAGGACCAGGTGGAACAGGAAGTGGAGAAAAGGCGGCAGGGACTGGAAGCGGAGTACCAGACCAAGAGAACCCAATTAGAGACGGAAATGGAGAGGGCTCGCACGGGGCTGCATCAAAATTTTAGACTTCAGACCGAGCAGTGGGGACAGGAGCAGTTGCAGAGGATGTCAGCCCTTCAGCAGACATGGGATCTGGAGCGCCAGCGTCTTTTGGAGGAACAAAAAAGCCGGGAAGAGCAGTTCCAAAAAGCTCAGAAGCAGATACAGGCCTTGGAAGAATTATTGGCTTCTGCGGATGTGAAACACCGGGAAGAGCTCCTGCGCCGATTGGCGGATACGGAAGCCTCTTTCCAGGTCAAGGTGCAGGAATTTGAAAAGGTTCAGACCGAGGCCAAGGCCGCTTTGTCGGAACGGGAGCGGGTGCTGGAGACCGGACATCGTTTGGCCAAATCCGATTTGGAGAAGTCCTATCAAGTCAAAAAGGCGGCCCTGGAGGCGGAGTGGGAACAAAGAAGGGTTCAGCGGGAAACGGAATGGTCTTCGGAAAAAGAGAAGCTTTTACAGGAGTTGGATCGGAGGAAGGTGGAGACCAAGACGGCTGAGGAAGCCCGGTTGCAGGCTGAAAAGTTTCTTTTGGAGGGACATCGATCTCTGGCCGAAAAAGCAGAAAAATTGGAGGCCGAGTACTCCTCCCGTAAGGTGGAATTAGAACAGGGATGGAAGCAGCAGGCAGAGGTTTGGGCCAAGGAGGCGGGGGAGCGATACCAGGCCCGAGAGGAAACGTGGCGCCTGGAGCGGGAAGGGATGATTCAGCAACTGGAGGCCCGGGAGTCCTCCATTCGGGATTTGACCCATCAGCTGGAGGGAGTCAGGGATCATTTAATTCAGGCCTCGGCTCAATCCCAGGCAGCCCAGGAAGGGCTTAAGACCCAGTTAACCCAACAATTTGAAGAGGTCCTGAAATCTCGTCAGGCGGAAGAAATTTCTCGCCGCAAGGCGTGGGAGGAAAGTTGGCAGACAGAGAAGGAACGTTTATTGGGAGAGTTGGGCCGGCGGGAAGGAGAATTCAAGGGAGCGCAAGGGGAAATTCGTCAACTTCAAGAATCTCTCGATCAACAGAAAAAAGGTTTGGAACAAGAAAAGTTGGCCCTCTTGAGAAAGCTGGATGATCAGGAGTTAAGTTCGGCTCATAAGCTCAAAGAAACCGAAAAGCAAATTCGGGAAGAAGGGCTCAAGACTCTGGAGTCCGAATACTCTGTCAAAAAAGCAGCTTTGGAAAAAGCCTATGAGGACAAGTTAACGGCCTATCGCTCGGACCAGGAAAAACGGTTTAAAAGCAGTGAGGAAGCGTGGCTCCAGGAGCGTCAAAGACTTCTTTCTGAGATCCAGTCTCAGCGAGACGGCATCCAAAAGCTTTCTCTGGAGATGAGCGCTTTGCGTGAAGCCCGTTCTCAAGAGGTCCTGTCCAACGAAACGAAAAGAATCCAGTGGGAAGATGCTTTCCGCAAGCAGTTTGAGACTCAGGTGCACCAATTGGAGGTTTCTTTTCAAGAAAAACTCAAAGGGGTGGAATCCGACTACGTGGCTCGCAAAGCGGATCTGGAGCAAGGCTGGAAACAGCAGGCAGAGGCTTGGAGTAAGGAAGAGGCGGAACGGTATCGAGCTCGAGAGGAAACGTGGCGTCTGGAGCGGGAAGGGATGCTCAAACAGTTGGAGGCTCGAGAGTCCTCTATTCGCGATTTGACCCATCAACTGGAAGGGGTGCGGGATAGTTTAGTGCAGGCCTCTACCCAGTCCCAGACCCTCCAGGAATCTTTGAAAACTCAATTAACCCAGCAATTTGAGCAGGTGTTGAAAACTCGAGAGACGGAGGAAGCCTCGCGGCGTCAGGCCTTGGAGGCGAGTTGGCAGGCGGAGCGGGGGCGGTTACTGGAAGAGGTGGGCCACCGAGAGAATGAATTCAAACAGGCCCAGGCAGAGATTCGCAAGATCCGAGAAGCCATCGATCAGGAAAGGATTTTCTTGAATAAACAATGGGAAGATAAACAACAGGAGTTGGAAAAGACGCTCCATAAGAACCATGAAGAGAAAGTGTTGGCTCTTCGTTCGGAACAAGAGCGTCGATTCAAGGTGACTTCAGAGACTTGGGATCACGATAAGAATAGGCTTTTGTCCGAGATCCAGTCCCAGCAGAAAACAATCGAGGGATTGACTCGGGAGATATCGGACCTAAGAAATATCCGCGTTCAAGAAGAATTGACTAAGGAATCAGAAAGGACGCAGTCCGAAGAGACCGCCCGTAAACAATTTGAAGAGCAACTGAGAAACTTAGAGAAGTCCTTGGAGGCTAGAAAGAGCCAGTTGGAATCCGATTATGCGTTGAGAAAGAAGGAGATAGCCGAGGACCTCGAGAAGATCAAAACGGATCTGCAGCAGAGTTACCAGGCTCGAACTCAGGCGTTGGAGATGGAGTCTTTGGCGCGGCAGAAATCTTTAGAGGAGTCCTGGTCCAGGGGGCGGGAGGGGTATCTGAAAGAGTTGACCGCTCGAGAAACCGTGATCCAGGACTTGTCGGATCAGCTGAAAAAGTCGCGCGAAAGCTTAATCCAGTGGTCTACCCAGTCCCAGTCTGCTCAAGAAGGGTTGAGAACTCAACTCACCCGTGAGTTTGAGGAAAAGCTCAAGTCCCGAGAGCTGGAAGAGGCTTTGCGGTGCAAGGCATTGGAGGAAAGTTGGAGGGCTGAACGGGACAGGATGGTTGGAGAGGTGGGGCGCCGGGAGGAAGAATTCAAGCAGGCGCAGGGTGAGCTCCGCCATTTAAGCCAATCCATCGATCAACAGAGGGCCGCCTGGGAGAAAGAGGAAACGGCGCGGCGCCGCGCTTTGGAAGCTGCCTGGAAGAAGGAGAAGGAAGATCTTATCAGCGAATTTGAAAGGGAGTATGAGGATAAGAAGGAAAAGCTATTGTCGGCCTGTGAGATGTACCGTAAAGAGCTGGAGGCCAGGGAAGAAGCCTTGAAATCTAGAGAAGCCAAAAGGGTGACCCGAGGAGAAATTTTATGAGCCAAGCAGGAGAGGAATTAAAAAAGATGATGAGTTCTCTAAGTCATGAAGTGGAGATGGCCAAACAGGCCCAGCCGACCAAATCTAAGGTGGTTCCTTCCTTGCCCCGGAGTTCCACCCCACCACACATATTTCCTTGTATTGCGGGAATTGGGATTTCTGCGTTGATCAGCATTTTTGGATTGGCCGTGTCCATCCAACCTCTGGCGGCATTGGGTGCGATAGGCACTCTGGCCGGCGCTGCCCTTTTGGGATTTTTCTGGAAGCAGGGAGAAAGTGAGGGGGTAGGTTCGGTCAGCTCGGATATTGCTGTGGAGGTGATTAAGAGGAGGTCTCTGGAGCTGGAAAGGGATCGCCTCGGCGGGGAGTTAGAACGAACCCATCGGGTGATCCAGCAGGTGGAGGAAAAGTTGATGGCAACCCAGGAGGAGTTTGTGAAGGAGCGGGCTACCCAGGCGGATGCGGTTGCCAAACGCGAGAAAGAGCTGAGAGATGGGTTTGAAATGGAAAGGTCTGCAATTTTAGAACAGGAAAAACAGAGGCTCGCGGTCTTCCAGGGAGAGCACACGGAAAAAGAACATTTCCTTGAGGAATCCTTGATGCGCGAAACCCAACAGTTGAAGCAGGAGTTGGCCAATCGGGAGAAGAAGCTGGAGGAGTTGGGTCAGGAAGTGGTGCGGGTGCAGAATGCTTTGGATCAGCAAGCCCTTGCAGCTTCAACGACTTTGACAGAACACTCGGCTACTTTAAATAAATCATTCGAGGAGGAAAGAAAGGCTTCCCAAAAGAAGCTGGAAGACCAAGAAGTCGCTTTTCAACATAAGTTATCGGAACAAGAGGCGAGCCTACAGAAGAAGTTAAACGATGCGGAGGCTGGGCATGCCCACGATAGGTTGGAGCTGGAGAAGAAATTAGAAGAGCTCAGCCAGCGGGCAACCCGACTGCAGGAGGCTTTGGATCGTAAGATGGCCGCCACCTCGGATGAGGTGATGGCTCACATCGATGAGATGAGAAAAACTTATGAAGGACAGAAACAGGCCCTGGAGCAGAAACTCCGCGATCAAGAGGTCCATTACGACAAGCTGATGGAAGAACAGGAACAGAGGTTTAGTGCTAGGAAGGCGGAGCTCCTCTCCGCCTGTGATGGCTTTTTAAAAGAGTTGCAGGCTCGGGAAGACGATTTGATCAAACGAGAACAGGCGTTGAATAAGTAAGTAGTTTCTCAAAGCGAGCCCACACGTTCTATCCAGCCCATAAACAAAAAAGATATAGTGGTCTCAATGGAATTATCGGTCGTGCTCCTGTGCTTGAGCGAAAAAGATAACCTGGAGCGTTTGTTGCCCCAAGTTCAGGGTCTTTTGAGTTCTCGATCTATCTCTTATGAGATTTTGGTGGTGGATGGTGGCTCTCAGGACGGGACCCGGGAACTCTGCCAAAGACTAGGGGTAAGTTTTTTCGTTCAGAAAGACCCAGGCTACGGCGGGGCTCTAAGAGAGGGCTTTGCCAGGGCCGCCGGAGATCACGTGGTGACCATGGATGCGGATCTTTCTCACCCCCCGCATGTGGTTTTAGACCTCTTCCGCCACCGAGAAGAGGCAGATATCCTGGTCGCCTCTCGATACGTGTGGGGGGGTTGGGCCGAGATGTCCCGCTTCAGGATTGCTTTGAGCCGAGTGCTCAATCGGGTGTGCCATTCGGTGCTCTTGATGCCGCTTCATGATTTTTCAAGCGGATTTCGGCTTTATCGGAAGGAAATTCTTCCGAAACTCTCCTGGCAGAACAAGGATTTTAGTTCTTTGATTGAGATTGTGGCCCATGCCTATGCCCAGGGGTATTCGGTAAAGGAGATTCCTTTCCATTATCGCCCTCGCGGGGCCGGGAAGTCCCATGCCAGATTGCTTAAGTTTTTTCCCTCCTATCTCAAGATGATGTTTAGGTTGTGGAGGTTGCGGAACTCTTTGGAATCTTCGGATTATGATGAGCACGCGTTTTATAGCCGCATCCCACTGCAGCGTTATTGGCAGAGAAAAAGGTATCGCATTGTTTTGGGTCTGCTGGGTGGGTATCAAAATGTTTTGGATGTTGGGTGTGGATCCAGCGTAATTCTCTCGGGCCTTTCCCAATCGGTGGGCATGGATATCGCTCTGCCCAAGCTCAGAAGCCAGAAGAGACGGGACAGGATGGTGGTGTGCGGGTCTATTTTTGAACTTCCCTTTCGAACGGAGTCCTTTGACAGTGTGCTCTGCTCGGAAGTGATCGAGCACGTTCCTAAGAAAGACCGGATATTTGAGGAGTTCCGCAGGGTCCTGAAGCCCGGAGGAACACTCGTGGTGGGAACCCCGGACCATAAAAATTGGTTGTGGCTGGTTTTGGAAAGGATTTACCTTTGGGTTTGCCCCAAGGGACATGTAGCGGACCACATCAGCCGCTACACCCGTAAAGAAGTGGGAGAGGTTCTAAAGCGCTTTGGATTTAAAACGGTGGAAGTCAAAAGTATTCTGGGTTGTGAAGTTATTTTTAAAGCTCTGAAGGAATAGATCGATCCTACCTGGGAGCATCCCTAAGAATAAGTCCCGGCGTCACGATAGAGGAAGGGGGAATCGAGACGTGCCGGTAGGAAGTAGAGCGCTGGGTATCCGGCATGGTTTCGTATAAATACTCAGGTTTTCCAGTGGGCCAGACTACTGCCAGATCTTGAAGCCGTGACTCTATCCCTCGGACTTCTGTGGGGGATACCAGCCGAGAATCCAAAATCCCTAAAGCATTGGCGTGTGTGATTAAAACGCCTCCCTCTGGGGTGCGTTTAAGAACCAGCCTGTCTTTCTCGCCATTGACCCAGCTGATTTCTGCCAGCAGCGTGTCGGAGTTTTTCTTTTGTTTCAGGGTGACGGTATTCAAGTACAAGCCTTTCTTGAAATTTTTCAAGGAAACTTCAAGGGTTTTTTGGCGGTACTGGGTGGTTTGTTCCACTTTCCATCCCAGGGTTCTGTCCGATTTGATGGAGACAACCTTTCCCTCTATGGGATTTTTACCTGACCAAAACTCCATCACATTGAAAACCACGGCGTCTGCCAGGGTGGCAAACTCATAGACGGGAATGATGGCCAGGGCCCACATCACGGCGCTGCGAGCATACTTATTTTCTACGGCGCTGTTCCAGTGGTACACCTTCTTCACCAGAGCAAACTTTCCGTAGCAACCGGTAAAAAGAAAAAAACCCAATAA
The DNA here is from genome assembly GCA_016205045.1 of Elusimicrobiota bacterium. Classification (GTDB taxonomy): domain Bacteria; phylum Elusimicrobiota; class Elusimicrobia; order JACQJN01; family JACQJN01; genus JACQJM01. The sequence goes on from JACQJM010000099.1 coordinate 7,185, forward strand.
CGTTACAGAACCCCACTTTTGAAACCATCGGTTCATGGTTTTCCTCCGTCGTTAAGACCCGGGGTCGATTCTAGCATACACGGCCCAGGGGCACAAGAAGATTGATTGGTGTTATTTTGTGAGGGGAGTTTTTTGAAAGAACTTTTTTGAGGTGATCTTGCTGTTGCAGTCTTGAATAAGAGGCGCTGCGGTGTCGCGTATTTTTTCCGCGGCCGATTCTGCGATAGGTTTGGCTTTTCCATACACGCTGTCTTGTAGTGCGGTCCAAATTTGCTCATCAGAGAATTTGTTTTGTTGAACTAGCTGGCTCCTGATTTTTTGAATCATCTCTCGTTTACCGTCCGCCAGTTCTTGGATGGTCAAGAACCCCAGCATTCCATGCAATCTTTTTGTGGCGTCTGTATAGGGGAGGTCGAAGAATTCTTGGCCCTCCATCAAAACGATGACCTCGCGAAGAGAAAATGGGAAGCCCTGACCGAGAGGCTGCTCCAGGAAGTCCTGCTTTTTATTTTTAAGGCAGGTGTCTAGCTGCGCAAGCAAGGGGTCCTGTTCGGTGAGTTCTACGGTTCTCATGGAGTCTGCCTGAGCCTGTCGGAGAGAATCAGCGGGAGATTGCGCAAATAGATAAACAGAGTGGGTCAATACAAATGAAGCAATCCAAATGATACAGGACTTCCTTTTAAATGTATTTTTCACAGAACTACCCCCATCCACCTCTGTACCTATTTTCGCTTATTTTAAATGAACTGGCTAGGATCATAGGGCCCAGGAATTCTTCGACATAAGACCTATGGAAATATTCCCCAGATGGTCTCGCGTGGGACAGGGTGGATTGATATAATAATGAAGATTCATGCGCTATTTTGCTCTCTTTCTCGTTTTATGTGGTTGTGTTTCTTTAGGTGAACCTCTTGTTCGTATCCAGAACGTTTCTCCTAATGTGGATTTGGACATTCGCTACGCGACCGATAATAATTTCACCGGCAAAAAAGTCTACCCTGCAGCCGTTTGCGGTTTAAGAAAATCGGTGGCCGATCGTTTGGCAGCGGTGGCAAGGGAATTTGAGGCCATGGGATATCAGCTTAAAGTGTATGATTGCTACCGGCCCCTCTCCGTCCAGAAGCGATTTTGGGCTCTCGTTCCGGATGAGAGGTATGTGGCGAATCCCGCCAAAGGCTCAAGACATAACCGTGGAGCGGCGGTGGATGTGACCCTGGTGGATAAGAGTGGAAAAGAGTTGGAGATGCCCTCGGCTTATGATGATTTTTCGGAAAAGGCCCATCGGGATTATACAGGAGCTACGCCCATGGCCTTAAGAAATAAGGAAATATTGGAGAAGGTGATGATTCACCATGGTTTTGTGGGGCTTCCCACGGAATGGTGGCATTTTGATGCCCAGGGCTGGGAGAAATACCCTATTGAGGATATACCCTTGGAAGACATCAGGTAAAAACGGTTTACAGTTTACGGTGAAGAGAATAAAAGATAATAAAGACAATTTAAAGTTTACGGTACAAAATGAAGAACATTGCGGCAAAAGTGCCGGGTTAATCCGCCTAGGGTGGATACCTGGCTCCTTTTGACGATTAAAAATATGAAAGATTGTTTAATTAAAGAGGTTCGGGTGTGGAAGCTCAACGCCGAACTGACTCAGCCTTTTGCTATTTCCCATGGACAACATGATCAAGCGGAAAATGTCCTCATCCGATTGGATTTATCCAACGGGGTATCGGGATTTGGGGAAGCCGCCTGCGCCCCGCATATTACCGGAGAAACCCAGGATGGGACTTTAGCTTCCCTCCGGGCGTGTGGCCAGTGGCTTGTGGGCAAACCCGCAGAGTTGTATAGGAGCTTATGTCGATTGCTGGCCGAGAGACTTCAAAACAACCGATGTGCCTTGGCAGGTCTGGAGATGGCCCTTCTGGATGCTTTGACCCGATGCTGGAATGTTCCCTTATACCGATTTTTTGGGGGAGCCGGAACACGTATAGAGACCGACATGACGGTTACGGTGGGGTCGGTCGAGGAGGCGGGAGCTCTTACCCGACAGATTCTTAAAAAAGGAATTCGCAAACTCAAGGTAAAGGTGGGGCGCGATTTTGATCTTGATCTTTTAAGAGTGCGCCGCATCCATCAAATGGCTCCGCGCTGCGAGATTGTCCTGGACGCCAATCAGGCGTTTGATCCCGGTCGAACCATGCTTTTCTTAAAAAAGGTTCGCGCTTTCGGGGTACGGCCGGCTCTTTTTGAACAACCTGTTCCTAAGGCAGACTGGGAGGGACTCAAGTGGTTGGGGAAACACTGCCCAGTTCCTGTCTGCGCGGATGAAAGTGCTTCTAATTTTCTGGATGTATCCCGCATCGTGCGGGAAAAAGCGGTGCCGGCCGTGAACATCAAACTCATGAAATTTGGCCTTTTAGAAGCCGCAGAGGCGGCTTCTCTGTGCCGGGCCGCGGGTATACAACTGATGATAGGAGGGATGTTGGAGTCTCGTCTGGCGATGACCGCGGGGGCGCATTTGGCCGCAGGGATGGGCTGTTTTCAGTTTGTGGATTTGGATACGCCTTATTTCTTTAAGAAAGACCCCATGCGTGGGCCGGGCCTTAAATCCAATGGCGTGTACGACCTCAAGCCCATCTCCTGCGGCATTGGGGTCGTTCCCCGCCACTCGTAACCCACTTCCTGAATTGACTTATACATGTCCTTGATTTTCTGATCGGCACTTTATATAATTGAAATGAAGTTTCAATAAGAAATGGAAACCAAGGAACTTGTTTTCTTCCCTACATGGACTGCGGGACGCAAGGGATATGCCAAGCGGATTCGTCACGTCTTTTCAGAATACTTAGAAAAGAAAGATTTAAGGCTCACCCCCCAACGAGAGAAAATTCTGGATCTTCTTTTAGGGGCAGAACGGCATCTGAGTCAGGAGGAGATATATCAAGCCTTGAAAGCAGAAGGCATTGGTCGGGTGACTGTTTTTAGAATGCTTAAACTTCTAGAACGGGCGAATTTAGCCGAAGGGGTTACCACTGCTAACGGTCAGCCCAGGTTTGAGATCAAGATGGAGCGTCCGCATCACGATCATTTGGTCTGTATCGAGTGTGGACACATCATGGAGATTCAGTGGCCGGAGGTGGAAAGGGTGCAGGAAAAGACTTGCCGCAAGGTGGGTTTTTCTCCGCTATGGCACCGTCACGAAATTTTTGGCCGTTGTGCAGAGTGTCGGGTCAAAGCGGAAACGCCTTGAGTTTTTTTGAACCAGCAATGAAATCAAATTTCAATAATATGGAGGATTTATGTTCCAATCGTTTGTGATCACGCTTCGAGAAGGACTGGAAGCATTTTTGATTGTGGCCATCAGCCTGGCCTATTTGCGCAAGAGAGGCCAAAACAGATTAGTTCCTGCCGTGCGTTGGGGAATTGGGATTTCTGTGTTGTTGAGCGTGGTGGCAGGAGTACTTTTAGGAAAAGCCAGCAACCAGCCTTTATGGGAGGGAATCTTGGCTTTGGTCGCGGTGGTGTTGGTGGGGTCTTTGGTGGTTCATATGTGGCGCGCCGCCAAAACATTGAGGAAGGACATAGAACATCAATTGGCCGCTTCTGCGACTCAAGCGGGGAAAGCCGCTTTTTGGGGAGTCTTCTTTTTTACGGCGTTGATGATAACACGAGAAGGAATGGAGATGGCGCTGCTCATGAATACCCTTTTGTTTCAAGTCAGTTCCGTGGAAGCCTGTTGGGGGGCTTTGTTGGGGTTGGTTTTGGCGGCCGGCTTGGCGTGGATGTGGTCTCGCTACGGCCACCGCATTCAGCTGGGGCTATTTCTCCAAGTTACCTCCGTTTTTCTGGTCCTTTTCTTATTTCAACTTTTTATTTATGGATTCCATGAATTGACGGAGGCGGCGGTGTTGCCCTTGGATAATGAAAAGTGGCACTGGATCACGGAACCCTATGGCCCGGATGGGGTCTATGGGCAGTGGTTGAGCTTCGCCTTGGTGCTTATTCCGGTGGGGTGGTTATTGGTGGCCTGGGTGCGGGAAAGGAGACAATTGGCCACTTCATGAGCTGGTCCCAGGGGTGGAGCATAAAATTTATTTCAGATTCAGGCGTTGAGTATTTTATTGAGCTCAGCAGGTGATCAGGAAAATATTGTAGCACAAAACAGAAAGGTTCCTTTGATTTTGAAGTCCCAAGATAGAAAAACCTTGGATATAGTGGTAAAATCGTAAGGAATGGTGCGGTAGCCAAGTGGTCCAAGGCG
>JACQJM010000086.1 GCA_016205045.1 Elusimicrobiota bacterium
CGGTTCCAGCCCCTCGGTCCCGCAACGGAAGGTGAACGGTGGACCACATCTCGCTACCCTAGCAGGGGATGGGTGGAGTGAGGGAAGCCGAGGGGCGAACCGGGAGGCAGGACCCCTGGGCAAAATATCCTGAAATTTTCGGCACACCCGAGTGTCGGGAGAGCTTGACGTAATGAATTACGTCATGTATAATATGGGCATGCGGGTTTTTAGGACCAAGAGAGAGGAGTGTGGCTTCTCACAAAGGGAGTTGGCCGCAAGGGCAGGCATTGCCTATAAGACTTTGCAACTTTTGGAGTCGGGTCACCATGATCCCCGGTGGTCCACATTGGTCAAGATTGCCCAAGCGTTGGGACAAACTGGGCATGACCCGGAACAGGTTCTGGCAAGTTTTCTAGGGATGGGCGGAAATTCAGCGGCGGAGGTTGCGACCCGAATTTTAAAAGAGGGGACTAGTTCCTGGAAGCTTTGGTTGTTTCAATTTGTAGACGCTTTCAGGAGCCGCCCTGACTATGGACTTCTAGCCGTAGCCCCGGACCCCCAACTGAGCCATCCCATTCAGGCGCTTTTGGCGTCTACCGTGGAATTCTTGTGTCAGGAATATAAACTCCCGATCCCTTGGTGGTGCGCCGGGGTTCCGCCTCTTCCCCGGCCCTGGTTTGTGGCCGATGTTGAAAACCTTAAGGCTTCGGCGCTCACGGAGTCGGCCGCGCAGTTTCGCCGAAGGAACATATTTGTCCTGGGGAACTTTCTGGACAGGGCCTAGCACGCTGGGCCCCTCTGGGGCCCCGGCTGGTGCCCGAAGTTCTGCGAAGGGTGCTTAGCATGCTGGATGGAAAACTCATCCGAAAGCTTTTTAAAGCCTTGAACGCTGAACTAAATAAGATGGGTGTTATCGGTGAGGTCGGAATTTGTGGCGGGGCGGTGATGTGTTTGGTATTCAATGCTCGGAAGGCCACCAAGGATATTGATGCCATTTTTCAGCCGACCAGGGAAATGCGAAAGGCCGTTAAGGCCGTGGGCGAGAAGTTTGGTTTGGGGGCAAATTGGCTCAATGATGCAGCCAAGGGTTATTTTTATGCCGATCCTCCCCGGGAGGATGCGGTGAATCTTTCCAACCTCCGTGTTTGGGCTCCCAGAGCCGATTATATGCTGGCGATGAAGTGCATCGCGGCGAGATTCGATGCTCATGACCGGGATGATGTCCTGTTTCTGATCCGTTACCTCAAGCTGAAGAACTCCGAAGCGGTCTTTTCGTTGATTGAATTGTACTACCCTCACAAAATGGTGCCTGCCAAGACCAAGTTCTTTGTTGAGGAGATTTTTCAGGTGTAACATGGCTCAAGCTTTAGCGGGTAACTCAGGCCAGGAAACGATGTTGCGTTTCTGCCGTAATGCTCTTTTGTGGTTCCTGCCTATTCTCTATCTCCTCATCTCTGATTCTTTCTATCTGCGAACCTATGACTCCGCGCAGGTAAAGATCACCCTGGTTCAGATGGGTGGATTGGCCCTACTCACCCTGTGGCTTTGTTTGCTTTGCATGGAGGGCTGGCGAACCTTTAGGCGGGAAGACCTTCTTTTTCTGGCGCCCTTTTTGGCTTTTCTGGTAAACACGGTTATTTCTTTCGCCTATGCTCCTCATAAAGGTCCCAGTGTGGATGATTTCATCCGCTATATCTTTTACATGAGCGTCGCCATGATGATCATCCGTGAATTTGATGAAAAGAACATACGTTGGTTGACCCGCGTCCTGGTGTGGACAACCGGCATCTGCGCGGTCTATGGATTTATGCAGTGGTTGGACACTCGCTTTTTTCCCAAGGAGGGAGGGGGGGTGGACCCTTTCGTTTGGCGCGGAGCCTTCGGAACCCGCATCTTTTCCACTTTCGGCAACCCTAATTTTTTTGCCGATTTTCTTGTGCTCATCTTCCCCATCCTGGCCAGTCAATATTTAAAAACTCGCTCTGTTTCTCTGATCCCTTTGATGCTGGTAGTGATTTTTGATCTCTATTTTTCCGGAACGAAGGGAGCGTGGTTGGGTTTTGCGGCGGCCCTTTCCATGTTCATTTTGATCTACACGTACTTTTTTCTCAGGGAGCAGTTCCAAAGAATAAAATTTTGGATTTTGGGAACATCGGTGCTTATCCCTGTGGCGTCTCTGTGTCTGGTGTTGTGGTATCTGCACAGCACCGATTCTATCCGGATGACTTCCATTCGGTTCAGGGTCCAGACGTGGTTGGCCACTTGGGAAATGATAGAGACCCATCCCTGGATTGGAACAGGGGTGGGAAGTTTTAAGGTGATCTATCCCGCCTTTCGGCGTCCCACTATTTTTATCATTGAGGGCAAGCACAACACGGAAACGGATCACGCTGAGGATGAGTATTTGGAAGAGTGGTTCGATCGCGGTATTTTGGGGTTTGGGATTTTCTTGTGGTTGATCCTGAGCACTTGCTTTATCGGGTTTAGATCCTTGGATCAGTTGACGCTGGCTACCAAGGGAAGCCGGCCTCCTCCTAGAGCCTACGACCTGTTGGGATATTTGGTGGCTTTTTTGGGCATGATGGCGCACAATTTTTTTGATGTTAGTTTGCGATTTGTTTCTTCAGGGGTTTACTTCGGACTTCTTCCGGGAGTTATTATAAACCTTTCGCGAGGCCAGGGCTTAAGTTTCCCGTCGGATCCTACCGCGCCCTCTAAAAACCTCAGCACTGTTTCTGAGGCATCCTCCTCTTTCGTTTTTTCGTGGATAAAAATTCTCCTTATCCCCTTTTTGAAAAGTGGGGCTTGCGGAGGGCTTCTCACCTTGATTTATTTTTTGTGCAAGGAATTTTATCAGCTTCAGGGGTCTCTATCCCAGGCGGGTCCTGGAGGAGAAACTCTGCAGTGGTGGATTTCCTGGAGCATCTTCTTGGCCGTGGTTTTGGGGCTCGGGTATGTGTTTGTTTATTTGACCTGTTGGAGCCCCAGCCCTTGGGTCCCTTGTTTTGTGCTATTGATGCTGTATCCGATGTATCTTTTTTGGGGATATTTTAAGGCGGATGTTCATCATAACATCGCCATTTATTTCTCTCGTAAGGGAAATTGGGATGAGGCTCTCAAGAATTATCTCAAGGTCAATCAGTACAACCCCTATTTCATGATGGCTTATTATTTTAAGGGCAATGTGTTCAACGATCGGTTTGTGATGGAAAAGCAGTACCGCCCCGAGTGGGGGGATAAAAAGGGAGCTCCGCGGGACGATTTCGAGAGAGCTTTGAACGCCTATGAGGAGGTGAGGAGTCTCGCTCCCAATTACGTGCAGATGCACCATCAGGTAGGGGTGATGTATATGAAGCGAGCCGATTTTGCCATGCAGCATGGAGATTCGGCGGGAGCTCAGAGCTATTTGAATCAAGCGATGGAACGGTTTCGGCTGTACCGTCTCATCGATCCTATTTTTGGGTTGAACTACTACCGTCTGGCCCAAATCCATCTCATGCGGCAGGAGTTTGATCAAGCCATCGAGCTTTATCAGGCTCATATCAAGGCCCTCAAGAATCACGTGTGGCCTTATAATCGCGATCAGGACCTTGCGGAGAGCTATGCCCAAATGGGCAATGCCTATGTGATGAAGAGTGATTGGGCTAATGCAGGAAAATCTTACCAAGAGGCTTTCCAAATCATTCCCAATTTTCCCAGCGCGCAAAAAGGATTTGAAATCATGAGGCAGAGGGCTGCTTCACCTCCGCCGCTGCTTAAAAAATAATGAATGCCCGATAAAATTTCTCCATCATTCATCATTCCTCATTCATCATTTTCCCTTTTCGATCATCTCCAGAGATTTTTTCTCCTTCTGGCTTGTTTCGTTTGTCCCCTCTTGTTTTATACCGACCTCACCCGTAATCCTTATTTTACCCAGATTGCCGTACTCAACATCTGCATCTTATTTTTTTGGGCGTGCTGGCTTCTGCGTTCCTTTAGATTCAAAAAGTGGGAAATTCCCAGAACCCCTTTAGATATGCCTTGGCTGGCGTGGCTCCTGGTCTGCGGGGTCAGTTTGTTTGTTTCTTATTTAGGGCATCCCCATTTCTTCCGGCCGGCGATATTGAGTGAGGGGTTCCGCGTGGGCGTGTTCACCTTCACCAACACATTTTTGGTCTATTATTGGGGAGCCACTGTGGGAGGGAAAAATAAAATTTCGGATTTCGGATTTCGGATTTCGGATTTAAAAAATGGAGATGTAAATTCGCAATATCTAAAATGGTCAGCCTTCATCGTCATATGGAGCTCCCTTTGGTTTTTGTTTCCGGCGCTTCGCTCGGTTCCCCAATCTTCCGGGATTCTTAATCGGCTCTGGGATGGGTATGGTGGGCTCTTGTGGCTGGGGGGACTTTGGGCGGCATGGCGGTTGACCCGCCGAGGCTCCGTTTGGGATTATTGGCATCTTTTATTGGCGGTAGGATTTTTTGCGTCCGGGTATGGAATTTTACAGTATTTAGGCGTGGAAATCATATGGCCCAACCAACTTGATCCCTACGGAGGAAGGGCTGTTTCCACCTTCGGAAATCCTAACTTTCTTTCTTCCTACTTGGTGGTGCTGCTGCCCCTGGCCCTGGTGTTTTTTCTAAAGGCTCGGTCCCTGGGGGAGAAATGTTTTTATGGGGTTCATGTTCTTTTGTTCGAGGCTTCCCTGATCTGCAGCTTGACCCGTTCTTCCTGGTTAGGGGCTGGCGTGGCCATCGGGTGTTTGTTTCTTTCCCCCTCTTTGCTCCCTTCATTCCGTGAAAATAAAAAATCACTCCTTCTTTTGGGCCTCGTCACCCTTCTGATGGTGTTCTTGTGGCCGGGTAGCCGGACGGCCAGCATGACCGTATTGGGAAGGATCACGGAACTTAAGCAGCTGCTGCCATCCCCTTCAGTCAAAGAAGCCGCACTCTATAGCCCATGGCATCAACGGTTGCTCATCTGGGTTTCTTGTTGGCAGATGGGGTTGGAAAATCCTATTTTTGGCAAAGGGTGGGGACTTTTGGAGCTTTTTTATCCTTTTTATCAAGGGCCCAATCTCTTGGCGCATGAATTTCTCAGGGGGATGCGTACTC
>JACQJM010000087.1 GCA_016205045.1 Elusimicrobiota bacterium
TAGGGTAGCGAGATGTGGTCCCTGCCTGCCGGCAGGCAGGCACCGTTCACCTTACGTTGCGGGACCGAGGGGCTGGAACCGAAGTCACCCCTGGGCAAAGATAGATCAGGGTCAGGTGGGGTGGCCGGGGATTGCCCGGAGGCCAGATCCTGACAACGTGTGGAGCTGGCATTCCCCAACTATAGTTGGGTCCCACAAAAAAACCTCTCGAGAGACGCACTTGACATTTGGACGGCTCGAGAGGGGTAGTGTCGCCGCAGATGGCGACCACGATTTTCGAAGCGGCAACCCCGGACAGGCCCTGGCCTGACCCTATTGCAGATAAGGCCCAGTGCCCGGAAATTTTCGGCACACCCCAGGAGAAGGAATGATTCGTAGCTTCAAAAATAAAATCCCCAAAATCCAACCGTTCTGGGCAGAGGAATAACGGTGGGGCACGGGGTTATTTTGCATGGGACGGTAGTGGGGGATGGGTGCCTCATCTTCACTTATACCGCAAATTACTGAGGACTTTTGGGCCTCAAGGATGGTGGCCTACAACACCTCCCAGAGGAAAATACCCCGTTTATCATGCCGATCAGGGATTTCCTAAAATTGAGAAACAAAGACTGGAGATCGCTTTGGGATCTATTTTAACCCAAAACACTTCTTGGTCTAATGTGGAAAGAGCTATAGTCCAACTCAATAAATCAAATATGATGAATGTGGAGAGGTTGATGAGATTGTCTTTGCGGAGACTCCAGAAATTGATACGCTCCTCTGGTTTTTTCGTTCAAAAAGCGAAGAAAGTGAAGACTTTTGTTCAGTATCTCAAACAGGTTCATGGGGGAAGATTAGGGGCAGCGTTGCGAGGGCCTCTCTGGCGGGTGCGTCAGAATTTGTTGGGTATTTTCGGGGTGGGGCCCGAAACGGCTGACTCTATCTTGTTGTATGCAGGAGGAAAACCTTCCTTTGTGGTGGATGCCTACACTATTCGAATTGGGAAGCGTTTAGGACTCTTTCAAACTCAAAAGTATGATGAGGTTCAGCGGTATTTCCATCAAAGACTGCCTCATTCCGCTTCTTTGTATGCTGAATTCCATGCTCTCTTGGTGACTCTGGCCAAGTTTTATTGCCGTGCCAAGCCTTTGTGCCGGGCTTGCCCTCTGCTTGAGGAATGCTCTTATGGAAAAAAATATGCGATGGGGTAAATTTTTTCTCCTTTCTCTCACAGTACCACTTTACCACCTTACCGCTTTACCACGGCCTTCCGAGGCTGCCTTTTATGCTTCCTCCGGAAAAGTGGATATCACCCCAGATTTAAAAAAACATAAGGTGTGGCTGGCAGGATATGGGATCAAGGGCAGGAAGGCAGAAGGAATTCATGATCCTTTATATGCCCGTGCCATGGCCCTTTCGGACGGAAAAAAGAGGGTAATTTTCGTGGCGCTCGACCTTCTGGGTTTTTTTTACAATGATGTTTTGGATCTGCGACGTCAGTTAGAAGTTCAGGATTCCGATGAACTTTTATTTGTCACGTCCACCCATATTCATTCGGGTCCTGATACTTTGGGGCTCTGGGGGCGGTTTCCGGGAGTTTCCGGGGTGGATAACGCCTACCGTGCCGAGTTGAAGGAAAAAATTATTAATTTGGTGCGGTTTTTAACCACTCACATGGAACCCTCGGAATTGAGGGTAGTGGAAAAAAAGATTCCACCCAAAGGTCTGGTCAAGGATATTCGGGACCCGGTGGTCATCGATCCTCAATTGGTGGCGGTCCACGTGAGATCTAAATCTAAAAAACCGGTGGGGACTTTGGTGCGCTGGTCTTCTCATCCGGAAGCTTTGGACCGCCACAATCATCTGGTTACCTCAGACTTTTTAGGTCCTTTGTGTGCGGAGGTGGAGAAAAATTTGGGAGGAACCTGCGTCTTTTTGCCGGGAATCATAGGAGGCCTTCTGAAACCGGACATTCCAGACGGCCTTCCTGTGGAGCAGGGGTATCTGGAAGCTCAGCGCATCGGGCACAAGCTGGGCTCTCATGTAGTAGAGGCTGTGCAGGAGACGGAGTCCGCGTATCAACAGGTTGGAGTTGATTGGCGAACTAGGACGACTCGTTTGCCCGTTGAGAACTCAAGCTATCTGGTTTTTTTACCTAAGTTGTCTTTTGGACATCAATTGTTGGATTCCCAAGGCCATCCCCTGCCTCGTTGGAAAAAGTATTGGTTATCTTTGAGGCATCTGCTTTTCTTTCCTCTGGCTGAGCGAAGCCTGCCGTGGATTGAAACGGAGATTTCTTGGATTCGGCTAGGACCACTAGATATTCTGGGAATCCCCGGTGAAATTTTTCCTGAGATGGTTTTAGGGGGTTATCGTGGGGAATATCGGTTCCATCATTCGCTTCTTTCTCCTAATAATTCTAATCCTCCCGACCTAAAAAAGGCTCCCTCAGGTCCTTATATAAAAGATTTAATGCGAGGGCGTTATAACACGGTGGTGGGTTTAGCCAGTGACGAGTTAGGTTATATTATTCCTGAATACGATTTTATGGTCCAGCCCACACGAACGATGAGTCCCAGACCCCCCGGCCATCATTACGAGGAGACCAACTCCGTAGGCAAAAGAGCTGCGGGGATCATCCTAAAAGCCGTTCAAGAATTGTTGGCTAAAACATGAACTGTTTTGAACAGGCGGAACGATGGCGGGAGAAGGGTTATTTCAAAAAGGCCAAACACCTTTATCTAAAATCGCTTAAACAAAATTCATTTTGGGAAGACCCCATTATTTTTCTTGAGTCTTGTTTGGATTTGGTGGGTGTTTTGAGAGCTTTGAGCCAGACGCGTGAGGCCTGGATTTGGTGTGCAAAAGGAAAGCAATACACTCGGGGGCGAAGCTTCGAAAAATACCGACTTTATTTTGAGGTTGAAGAAGCTCTGCTTTTAAGGGCGGAGGGAGCTTACCATAAATCTCTAGCTCAACTGAGTGCCTTGTTTCGTAAGTCTTCTTCGAATCTTTCCCTAAAGGCTTTCTTATTATGGGCTTTGGGAGGCACTTTAAGGTTTTTGGGTCGGTTTGGCGAGTCAAAAAGAGTTTTTGAACATTCACGAGCTTTATCCAAAAAAATTCGAGATCCTGTAGGAGAGGGATATGCTTTTTCTGGTTTGGGTGGGGTTTCACGCATGCAGGGAAGTTTGCAACGCTCCATCTCCTGCTATTGTGCCGCGCTGCGCGCCTTTGAAAAGACTCAGGACCTATTTGGAAGGGCCTATGCTCATTGCGGTTTAGCCAATGGGTTGCGTCAGAAAGGGGTTTGGGATTCGGCCATGGTTCATTATCGTAAGGCATGGCGGTTATATTCTCAGATCGAGGATCCTGTGGATCTGGCCTATGTCGCCTGGGGTTTGGGAAAGGTATTAGAGAAAAAAACGAAACTTCTCTCGGCGGCAAAGTGGCTGGAAAAATCCCGCCATATTTTTAATGTTAACCGAGAGGTACGAGGAGAGATTTTATCCGAGATGGCTCTGGCGGGGGTCTGGCATGCTTTAGGAAAAACGGGAAAAGCGGAGAGAATATTTCAGCAAGGTTACCGCCGCGCCGTTCGTCACAAGCTTCATACCCACCTGGAAATATTCACGTGAACACGTTAGCAAGTAAGCACGTAATCACAAACTCACCTGCTCACGGGCTCACAAAAAGAGTTGGTCACATCTTGAAGTCTTCACCCAAATAGAGCTTGCGGGCTTTCTCGTGTTCCAGAAGTTCCTGGGAGCTTCCCTCGATGAGGACCTGGCCATCATAAATCAGATAGGCTCTGTCGATGATGGGCAGAGTTTCTCGAACATTGTGGTCCGTAATGAGAATTCCGATCCCTTGCTCCTTTAATTTAAAGATCATCTGCTTCAAATCTCTGACCGTGATAGGATCGATGCCCACAAAAGGCTCATCCAGAAGAAGAATTTTGGGGTGATGGATCATGGCTCTTGCCACTTCTAGTCTCCTTTTTTCGCCTCCTGATAAAGCCCAGGCTTTTTGACGTCTCAGCTGCCAGAGCCCAAACTCTTCGAGCAGTTCTTTGACTTTTCTCATTTGGTCCATGCGGCTCTTGATCGTTCTTTCCAGAATGGCCCGAAGATTTTCCTCCACGGTCAAGCCGCGAAAAACTGTGGGCTCTTGGGCTAGATAGCCTACGCCGCGCCGGGCCCGTTCATACATGGGGGTGGTGGTGATATCCTTCCCGTCTAATAAAATTTTTCCCGCGTCGGGTCGGATAAATCCTACCAGGCTGTAAAAGGTGGTTGTTTTTCCCGCCCCATTGGGTCCTAAAAGCCCTACGATCTCCCCCGAAGAAATCTGGATCTCAATCCCTCTCACCACGGGTCTGGAGTTGTAGCTCTTATGGATTTTTTCCGCGAGGAGTTTCATGAATCCAGCCCTTTACTTTGCCTTCTGCGATCATGCGGTCGGGGGTTCTAAAGAATATGATTTTTTCTGCTTCTACGGTCCCTATCCAAGAATCACCTTTTTGCCAAGCGATGGGCCTTTCCTGACTTTTTGAAGTGTTTCCCAGAAGTTCCAGTCGGGACTGAGTATGGTCATAGCGGCTTTCCAGCGCGGTGGCTTTATAGGTACCACTGGTGGAATTGAGCTCGAATCGCACAGGATTTCCTGACATCTGTCCCTTTTGTTGTAAAACCCAAAACTGCCCTGTTTCTCCTGTGAGGTTCATGATGTCTCCATTCTCGAACTTTTTTTCCGCACGAACACGCCCCCGCATCATCCATCGGTTTTCCGGTTTTTTATGCAACGCCCAATCGGACTCCAGGTGTTCTCCCAGTTGATCGTAAGTGACATTGCCCTCAAACTCCTCTTCTCCTGCAGCTCGTCGCACAGTCCAACGATCGCTGCGCACCACCGCGCCGGTCAATTTCGGCTCTTGCTCAACACCAAGGAGTGGAA
>JACQJM010000110.1 GCA_016205045.1 Elusimicrobiota bacterium
GAGTGAGGGAAGCCGAGGGGCGAACCGGGAGGCAGGACCCCTGGGCAAGATACCCTGAAATTTTCGGCACACCCCGGGGATCGAAGGGGGGGATAATGATCCCTTAAAGAGAGTTCTGGATGGAAAAAGAGGGTTAAAATGCCATAAAAAATTCATATTTTAACCCTTGACAAAGAAGTCAATACCTGTTAATTATTATTCAACAGTCGTACGCTTTAGCAGGCTAAAATAGGCGCCGAGAAAACACCCCCATTCAGGGGTTGCGGCGCTTTTTTAATGGGCGTGCTTTAATAGCAGAGGTTAAAACATGATGGAGTCTTTACCAGAGAAGATCAAGGGTATGGATGTTCAGAAAATCCTTCAGATAAAAGAGAAACTGAGGAGTATTATCTTTGGTCAGAAAGATTTGGTGGGGGTGGATCTGGGAAGTTATGCGATCAAGGTGGTTTGGCTAGCGTTGGAGGGGAATGGTTGCGTGCTCAAGCTCTGGGGACATATTCCCCTCAATCTCAAACCGGAGGCCTCCGCAGAGGAAAAGAAGCTGCAGGCGGTCAGCTTGCTAAAAGAATTTCTCAGTCAAAAAGCCGTTCCTCTTAAGCAGGCGGCCACCTCCGTTTCGGGAAATGCGGTGATTGTTCGATATGTGAAACTTCCCAAACTTTCCAAGCAAGAATTGGCGATGAGTTTGCCTACGGAAGCAGAACCCTACATCCCCTTTGATATTCGAGAGGTAGGCTTGGGCAGCCATATTTTAGGGGAGGTGATGGAAGAGGGACAAAAAAAGATGGAAACTGTTTTGGTGGCGGTAAAAAAAGATGCGCTTCAAAATAAGATTGATGTGGTGGAGGGGGTGGGGCTTCGCCCTATCGTCATTGACGTGGATGCCTTTGCCCTGGAGGGAGTTCATGAAAAAGTGACTCCCTCAATGGAGTCCGGAGGGGCGGTGCTCTATCTGAATATCGGCCACACAGTTACCAATCTTTCGATTGTGGAAGGAGGAATTACTCGTGTGGTCCGGGATATTTTCATCTCCGGCAGCACCCTGACTAAAGCTATTCAGAAAGCATTGCAATATGATTTTGACAAGGCCGAAGAAGTGAAAAGAACCTTTGGGATTCTCATAACACCGGAGGAAAAAGAAAAGGCGTTGCAGGAGGGCAACCGGGATGCTTTAGGAGTGTCTCAGGCTGTTTCCGCGGTCGTGCACGATCTGGTAGTGGAAATGCACCGCTCCGTTGATTTCTACCTCTCTCAGGGTTCCGAGAGATCCATTTCTAAAATTATCCTGGCTGGGGGCTCCGCCAATCTAAAGAACTTGCCGCAATTTTTGAGTGCGGAACTCAAGGTCCCGGTGGAGGTTTTCAATCCATTTTCCTTTGTCAGCGAACAGGCTCCGGGAGTGGAATCGGTTCCCGGGGATTTGGTGCCTGCGCTCGCGGTGGCGATGGGACTGGCTTTGCGCCGCATGGGAGATTGGGAATAAATTTATTTTAGATTTTGGATTTTAGATTTTGGATTGAAGAAACATGATTAAAATTAATCTCGTTCCCGGGGATGTGCTGATCCGCCAGCGGCAGCAATACCGCATGGCTCAAGGCGGGGCGGCGGTGGTGTTGGTGGGGATTTTATTGGTGGCTGTTTCCTTGGTTCATTATTACTCTGCCCACCGAGTAGAAGCCCGTCTTGAAGAAAGGAAGGCCAGGCTCGCGGAGCTCCAGACGATTGTGGCAAAGGTGGAGGATCTGCAGAAAAACTCAAAGATTGTTTCGGCGAAAGTGAATGTGATCACGGATCTTCTCAGGGGAAGGTTGCTCAGCACCTATTTTTTACAGGATCTTCTTAAATCCTTGCCCAGCGGAGTGTGGTTTAGAAGTCTCTCAACGACTAGCGAGGGCTCCAATACCTTAAGACTACAGGTAGATGCTACGGCGCGTTCTAGTGAAGATCTTGCAGATTGGATTCGCACTCTGGATCACTCGGGGAAATTTTCGGAGGTTGAGTTGGGGGCCGCCACGACCGCAGATGGGCCCTCGGGCCGGCTGACTGATTTTTCCGTGTCGTCTCGGTATACCATGGTGGATTGATGGCGATAAAACTAAAGATTCCGGAGCTGTCCCCAGAGCAAAAAAAGACAGTTTTTGCCGCGGCGCTGTTTATCCTTTCTATGGGATTTGGTTACTTCAAAATTTTCTGGGCCCCACTCTCCAAGCGCATTCATGAAACTCGGGCAAAGCTGGAAGAAGCGGAAGCGCAAATTGCTACCGCGGAGGATCAGGCGCGCAAGCTTCCTCAACTCGAAAAGAAATTAGCCGAACTCAAAGAAAAACTTGCGGCCGCAGAAAGAAGAATTCCCAAAAGCAAGGACGTGCCCGATTTGATTTATACGTTGTCGGACCTGGGAAGAAAATTCCATGTGGAGATCCGTTCCATCTCCCCTCAAGGTCAAACAGACAGAGAATATTTTAAAGAGGTGGCCTATGGGCTTGCGGTGAGGGGCAGCTATCACAGCGTGGCCAAGTTTCTGACCGCGCTGGGGATATCTGAGAGAATATTTAATACGCGCAATTTAAGTGTATCTCCTTCTTCTGGGGCGCCTGGGGTTACGCTTCAGGCGACACTACAGTTGTTGGCGTATCAATATAGAGGATGAATAAAATGGTGTATCGCTCACTACTTTTTACTTTTTACTTTTTACTTTTTACTTTTTTGGGAAGAGCATCTGCTCAAGAGGGCACCCCACCTCCCGATTTGGTGGTTCCGCAGTCCACCGCGGCATTGGCAGGAGATTTTACGCAGGTATCCAAGGTGTACACCACAGAAAAACTCAGAGATCCTTTTGTTCCCTTGACGAGCGTGGGAGCAGAGGGAGCGGCGATCCCCCTAGAAGCCGAGGTAGCGAACATCCATGAACTGAACCTTAAGGGTTTGATAGCGAACTCCAAGGGAATGAAAAGTGCCATCCTGGTTTCCAATGCGGGGTGGAGCTACATTTTAAAAGGTGGAAAGCTTTGGGATCGTGCGGGGAAACCGGTGCCGGGTATCACGGGGTTGATCCAGGGGAAGGCGGTATTCTTATCTACCTCGGATAAAGATATTCAATGGTTGAAAATGGGAGAAGACTAGCACGCTGGGCCCCTCCAACACGCTGGACTCCTCTGGAGCCCCGATGGGTACCTGGAACTCGTCCCGCTCCTCAGGAGCTTCAATCGCCCCTGAGCTCAGCGAAGGGGCTGTGGAGGGTGTTAGGGGTTTGGGACTGACAACTATTATACCGATGGGGGAATGATATGAAAAATATTTTCTCGATATTTCTGGCGGCAACTCTCTTAAATCCGGGACCCGCCTTGGTGTGGGCAGCCAGCGGTTCGCGCTTAAAAAACATTGAGGTGCGGCCCGATGAGGTTCGCATCCAAACCACAAAGCCTGTACGCTACCGGGATTTCGTCACCGCTACTCCTCCCCGGCTGGTGCTGGAGTTGATAGACACCCAGAACGATTTTCCACAAAAGGTTTTGGCGGGGAAAGGCGAATGGATACGCCAGGTGCGCTCAGGGCAGTTCCAGAAAGAACCCTTGCTCACTCGCGTGGTTCTGGATCTGGCGCGGCGGGCGACGTATCGCATTTCTTCAGAGCCGTCAGGCTTGGTGGTTTCCTTTCGAGTGGTCAATGCGGGGACGCTGAGCAGCAATCCTCCTCCCTCCACAGCTCCGACCGGGACGACAGAGATGAAGGAAGACCCCATGCCCTTGGAGGATAAATTATCCGATGAGATGGAGGAGGAAGTCCAGAAAGCTGCGCCTAAGGTGGCGGCGCTCCCGCGGATGATCCCTCCCCCTTCTTCCAGGGCCGGAAGAATTTCCACCATTGACATTCTGGCCAATCTTCCTACGGAGCCCATTCAGGTGGATTTTGATGCGACCGATGTTCGGGATGCGCTCCGACTTTTAGCGAACCGAGCCGGGTTTAATATTATTTATGGAGCGGATGTGGTTGGGACCCTGACCCTCCATCTGGTCAATGTTCCTTTCAATGAGGTATTCAAGACAATCCTTAGCATGAAAGGATTGGCCACAGATCAGGTGGGAAATAATATTCTCCGGGTTTCTAGCCCTCAAAGTCTCCTTCAAGAAAGGCAAAACGCTCTCCCCATCACCAAGGTGGTAGCCCTAAAATACAGCCGTGCTTTAGATGTCAAAAACCAGGTGGATAGTGTCTCCTCCGCAGAAGGCCGAAAGGGAACCACCACCACGGATATGGCCAACAACGCCTTGATTGTGACCGCCACGCCGGATGCCATGGAGTCGATCAGCCGTCTTATCTCGCAACTGGATCAAAGACCCAAACAGGTGTTGATTGAATCTAAATTAGTGGAGGTAAGCTTAAATAAAGATTTGCAGTTGGGTATTCAATGGGATTATAAACAGACTGATCTTAGCCGCACTTCGGGTGGGTTTAATAGTGCCAACATGATCGGCCAGACAGATAACCCCTATACCGCTGGAGGAACAGGCTTGGCAGGAGGGGCTTTGGCGGGGGTTGGGATAGGAGCGGGCGGACGGGGGACCGGAGTATTTCTCCCGGCCGATAGAATTTTTGGAGCATTGACGCTGGGTCGAGTGACCGACAACTACTACTTGACCGCCACGCTTTCTGCGGCTGCTTCCAAGGGAAAAGTGAAAGTTCTTTCGGACCCCAAGGTGGCGACGCTCAACAATCAGCCGGCCACCATTAACATCACCACCCAGATTCCCTATGTGACTTCCAATGTCACCTCCACGGGCGTTTCCACACAGCAGGTCAGCTATGTCACGGTAGGCATTATTCTCACCGTGACGCCCACGATCAACGCCGATGGCCGTGTGACGCTCAAAGTCAATCCTTCTGTCAGCCAGCCCTCCGCTTCTTCGGCGGCCAGCAGCACGGGGGCACCCGCGGTGGACACGCGCAACGCCAACACCACCGTCATGGTCAAAGACGGAGAAACGATCGTGATCGGAGGGCTGATTACAGATCGCATCTCCGATACCATCGCCAAAGTTCCTCTTCTGGGAGATATCCCTATTTTAGGATGGTTGTTTAAGAAAAAGACCACTTCCCGAACTCGTCAAGAGCTTCTCATATTCGTCACCACAAAAATACTGCCGGATTAGTATAGGGGATTAAGGGATTGAGGGATTGGGGAATTAAGAAAGTAAATCTTAATCCCTTAATTCCTATTTCCCTAATCCCTTTATAAGGGCTTGCGATTGGTTGTATAGGGCGGTGGGGTGGTTGGGGTAAATTTTAAGAGCTTTTTCTGCCCAGATCAAAGCTTTATGAGGCTGACGTAAACGAATATAAATCGAGGCTAGATTATTGCAGGCCGCAAAGGCCATGTCTTGAGAGGGATTTTTAAGCAAAGCCTGGGGGTAGAGTTGAGCCGCCTGCTCTAGATGGCCTGCCTGTTCGTGAGCCAGGGCGAGGCACAGCGTAGCATAGGCATTGGAGGGCTCTGTCTGTGCGGCACTTTCCCACAAAGCTACCTCGCTTCTGAAATCTTTTATCCTTTGGTGAGTGCGCCAGCCATACCCCAAAATCAAAAGAAGGGCCACCCAAGATCGCCAGGAAGAGACGGTCCTGTCGTAACACTGTCCTAGGCCCCAGGCCAACCCCAGCGTAGGAATATAGAGGAACCTCTCCGCGACAAAAGTGTCCGTGGGAATAATTCCCAGAACGGGCAGTAATCCTCCCAGCATCCACCCCATGGCGGCGGTGGCCCGGTGGTTTCCTTTCCTCCACATCCATATCCCTCCCAGGATAAATCCCACCTCACTCAAAAAACCACCCCAAGGCCAGGGACTTTCCCAGGGGGAGAGAATGGTTTGATCATGGCTGATGGTCAGGGAGACCGGGAATGCCCAAAGTTTAATGTATTCCCACCAAGAGAGCCCCCCGATCAAAAGGTTGGAGAAAAAATTTTCCTCGCGATAGGCGCGCTGCCCCAGTTGTCCCAGGATTTGAGTCCTGACCAGAACGTAGAGTAGGGTGAGCCCAATGAGCAGACAATATCTTTTCTTATGTCGCGTTCTCCGTTCATCCGTTAGAAATAGGATCAGGGGTAGCGGGGCCGCCGCCTCTTTGGCGAGAAGGGCCGCTCCATACAGCGCAAACCCTCCTAGTAGGTGAAATGTGTGGGGTTGAGTTTTGCAAAAGAAATGCAGGCTCCCTAAGACTCCCAGGAGACAAAGGATGTTGGACCTTTGGGTGATCCACTGCACCGTTTCTACCTGGACAGGGTGAAACCAAAAAACGGCCGCGGCGAAAAGGCTGGCCTCGGGAGAGAGTCGGCCCCAAGTTCTCAGGCCCCAGGCACACAAAAGGCCGACTAAAAAATGCCCCAATATATTTTCTAGCCGGAAGAAGAAAGGGCGAAGGCTCCAGAGTTTTAAGTCTAAAGCGAAGGAGAGCGTGGCCAGGGGACGATAGATGGTTTGGGACATGCCCGTCGTGGGTGAGGCGCTGGTGTGGGGATCCAGGAAGAACCGGTGCAGCGGAAAGATTTTTCGGATGGCTGGATTTTGGACAATGATCCAGTGATCATCATAAACGAAGGGAGTGGAGACTCCCGAGAGCCAAATCCCCCAAAAGAAAAGAAAAGTGGCTAGGCCCAGCAGTAAAGAAGACCGCGTTGGAAATAGGGTCCGGATCTCCATAAACCAGTGGATTTTAGCAATTTGTCCGAATCCCCAGGGGGATTCGCCCTTTGGGCCGCACCAACCTCGGGTGCTGGGCACCCCTGCCGTAAGGCAGGTTGGTGCGGGACTACCCCGCACCTTCGTGCTCTTACGAGCTTTGAGGGCACGACAGCCAAGAAGGTGCGGTCCCTAGTGAGGGGCGAAAGCCTGGGGGTGCTTTTTGTAAAGATGATACAACTGAAGCTTTCGGGTTTGCTATCATGAGGGACGAATGACGAGTATTCCTTAAAATCGCCAAGGAGTGAATACGTGTTGGGTTTTTTGTTGACGGGGTTGATGGCGCTGGCTCCCCTTCTTCGCGGAAGCTGGGATCAGTGGGCCCAAACCTTCCTGCAGCTTTTTGTTTCTTTGGGGATGCTTCTGTGGTTGTTGGGGAAAACCTTTTCGGGCACCGTCCCCCTTCCCTCTCCGCAGCAAAGGCTTTGGATTTTTCTTCTTTTTCTTTTAAGTGGAATTTCCAGAATACTCAGCCCTCTTCACGCCCTTGCCGACCCTGGCTGGTTAAATCTCTTGCTGGGGCTCTGGATCCTTTTTGTTTTTCCTTTGGTTTCTGAGGAACAACGACTCCGCATAGAGGCCACGATTCTGAACGTAGGTTGGATTTTATTCCTTTTAGCTTTTTATCAAAGATTTTTCGGGCACGAGGAGTTCCCCTCGGCTAGTTTGATCAATGCCAATAGTTTCGCAGGGTATATTCTTCTCGTGTTTCCCCTGGCCCTGGAGAAGAAAAAGGGGCTGCTCGGTTTCTGCCTTTTGTGGACTCTTCTTTGGACCGGCTCAAAAGGAGCCTGGATCAGTTTGTCCGTTGCTTTGATGGTTCTCCACTTCCACAGAAGGGGGCTCCCCTTTTGGGCAGGGCTGTTTATCGCGGCCCTGTGTCTGGTGATGATGATGGATAAGATGAGCAGTCCCGGAGTAACCCATCGGTTGTTGTGGTGGAAAGCGGCATGGAATATGGTGAGCCAAAGACCTTGGGTGGGATTTGGTCCCGGAGCTTATGGGTATGTTTTTCCTTCTTTTCATGTTCTCTCTGTCCAAGGGCTGTCTACCCTATATGCTCATAATTATTTCTTGGAGGTGTTCGCAGAACTAGGTATTTTATTTGGTTTGATTTGGTTCGGAGGCATCGCCCGACTCACAACTCGGCTTTCTCGCTATAAGAAAATGGCTTTGCTGGCTATTTTAAGCCACTCTTTGATTGATTACGGTCTTTCAATTCCTGCCAACTTCTGGATTTTTTGCGCGGTGGTGGCCAGCGGATTGCCTCCTCGGGAGTGCCCAATCCATATCCCCGGCCGCCTGAAAGCTCCCCTGATGGTTTCGCTTTTCCTGGCCGGGTTGTGCTGGGTGGGGAGAGTTTATCGTCCTTTGCGCTACGAAAAACTTTTGGCCAAGGAACATTTTGAGGAGGCTAGAAAAATTTTACCTCAATCCCCCTTGGCGCACATCGGACTCTCCCGGCTGTTTTACCGCGAATACCTCAGCCGAAAAGAGCCGCACCTTCTACTGGAATCGATCCGCTACGGAGAGCGTGCGATTGAGCTTAATCCTTATCGCTTGTCGGGGTGGGAGGATCTTCGGCAGCGGTACCGGGATCTGGGGCGCAATGATCTGGCCGAGGAGGCTTTACAGAGAGGGAAGAAGTATCAATGGGCTACGCACTTATTTTAGTGGGCATGGGAGGTCTCCTCTGGCAAGGGGCCAGATCTTGGGAGGCCTGGCTAACCGTCTCTGGGCTGATTTGGCTTGTAGGGATTTTCGGCTTTTGGAAATGGGATCGGGATCGTTGTGGAATTTGGTGGGTTTGGGTGGGGTGGCTCGTGTTGTCGGTAGTATCTTCTCAAGAGCCCTGGACCAGCGCAGAAGCCTTGGCTCATGTGATTCCTTGTGTTTTCTTTTTCACGGTGGGGGTGGGACTTTGGGGAGAGGGTCACCAAGAAGTTTGGTTGGTGAGCCTGTGGTTATTGGGAAGTTTTTTAGGGGCTTGGGCTTTATGCCAAAGAATCTTCATAGATGGCGCCAGCCCGGGCTGGATTCCTCCCAATCCCAACTATACCGGATGTGTCATGGGGGCCGTTTTGGTGAGTTCACTTTCTGCTTTAACCTTGGGAAAGAGAGAGGGGTGGCATAAAGTTCTGTTATTGCTGATAGTGACATTAGCTGCCGCCACCTTATGGAATCTTAGAAGTCGGGGAGCCATCCTCTCCGTCTTTTTACTGATCCCCTGGCTGGGACTGGGACGATTCAGCAGGCGGGGGATTTGGGTGACAGGGATTTTGTTTGCGCTTTTGCTGGGGATCATGTCTCTGCCTCAATGGGAAGCATTGACGAAAGTCCAGTCCGAATCTTTTTCTTATCGGACCTGGATTTGGCAGACGGGAATTCGTGTGGCGCAGCAATTCCCTCTCTTAGGAATAGGTCCGGGAGTTTTTGAGCGCGGGTACCTTCAGAACAATTTTCCGGCCTTTAATGGATTGAGTTACTATGGACACTACGCTGACAATGCCCACTCCCATCTGATCCAGCTGGCCGCGGAGTCCGGGATCTGGGTGGCCATTCTTTTCATCTGGGCTTTTTTAGAAAGTTTGGGGTGGGCCTGGAAGAGCTTTAAACAGGATCAAAATACTCTTCGTGTGGCGGCTGTGGCTTCGGCGGCTGCGGTGTTTTTGCACGCATCCGTAGACGGAATTTTTGTCCTGCCGGGCATTCAACTTTTATTTTTTGGTTGTCTGGCCTGCGCTGTTTGTGGCGATTCGGAACAGTGGTCAGAGATTTCCTCCACCCCAAGAACCCTGGCCGTTGCGGGTTTTTTATTCTGTGGATCGGTCCTGGGAATATCCCGGATTATTCCACGGGACAAAAACACATCTCCCGCTAATTTTGAAGTGTACGCCGCGGCGGCGCGTGAAGCCATTCTTCGACGTCCTTCCAATCCGGCCCAGGCTTGGGGATTTCTGGCCCAGGCGGCAGAGCAAAATCCTACCAATGCCGTGTTGTGGGCTCAGCGCGCGGAGGTGGTGCGGGGGTTTGGGGATTGGCCGGAGGTGGCTCGGTGTGCCTACCGTGCCGTGGGCTTGGAACCTAATTTTGTTGCGGCGCATCTACTGCTGGCAGAGTCCCTTTGGCGCTTAGGAAGGACTCGGGCCGCGAAGCAGGAGTTGGAACGGGCAGTCCGAATTCATGCCGACAAAAATTTGAATAAACCGACTTCTGGATATGAGGAATTTATCCCAGAGCTGGATGAACAGCGTTTCAAATTTCTTCGCCAATTATTCCTTATCGAACCCTTAACCCATGCGACGCCGTGATACGGGGGTGCTCTTTTTTCTAATTTTGTTGGCGGTTATGCAATTGAGCCCTGTTTTATTTTCCTCGCGGATCTACTTTTGGGGAGATTTGACCTACCTGCAACATCCCTGGCGAACACTCTGTGCCGAATCCCTCACGCGTGGAGAAGTACCCCACTGGAATCCTTACGCCTATCTCGGCATGCCCCTTTTAGCCAATTTCCAAACCGGGCTTTTTTATCCTGGGAGTCTTCTCTTTTACTTTCTACCTTACCCCTATGCTTTTAAGGCGTATCTCTTGGTGCAGTATGTCTTGATGGGATTTTTTGCTCTATTGTGGTTTCGGGCTTGGGGATTTGTTCGTTCGGCCAGTCTCATGGGTGCTGTGGCGTTTCTTTTAGGAGGCATAGCGGTGTCGCGCGTCCTTTTCTTAAATGAGCTGGCGACTTTGGTCTTTCTGCCCGCATTTTTTCTTTTTGGCCGAACTCCCTTCCTGCTCGCCATGGTGGTAGCCCTCAGTTTTTTTGGAGGGTATCCCGTGGCTTTTGGGTGTATCGTGGGAGCCTTTCTTTTTCTTTGGGGTGCGGGGGGTTCTCGACGTTTTTTTTCGTCACCCGGGGAAATATTGCTCGGTCTGGGGGGAGGCATCCTGATGGCCGGCTGCCTTCTTTTGCCTGGACTGGAGTTGATCGCGCAGTCCGAAAGAATTTTGGGATTAGGCTTGGATGTCTCCACCGCGCATGCCTTTTCCCCGCGTGATTTTGGAGAGTGGCTGGCCCCCTGGTTGAGGGAGCACAGTCCTTTTAAACCGGCACTTTTTTGGTGGAAGAGCTGCTATGTGGGCGTGGTGGGAGTGGCCGCAGCGGTCTGGGGATTTTGGCGGAGCTCTTTTCGAACGCGCATTCTTTTGGGAGGATATTTGCTGTTTCTGGGACTGCTTTTGTGTGGGGCAGAAACGCCTATTTCCTTGTGGTTTTGGAAGAATATGGTATTTTTACGCTGGATCCGCCATCCGGGTCATTTGACCAATGCACTGCTGCCCGTTCTTTTGCTGCTGATAGTCGCCGGAGCGCAACAGATGAAAAAAGCGTGGTGGGCATTCTTGGCATTGGAACTTTTAGTGTATGGATTTCGAGCACACCCCACCATTCATCAGGATTACTACTATGACCGGGGCCCACTCGTAGAACAGCTTCAAAG
Organism: Elusimicrobiota bacterium; assembly: GCA_016205045.1. Classification (GTDB taxonomy): domain Bacteria; phylum Elusimicrobiota; class Elusimicrobia; order JACQJN01; family JACQJN01; genus JACQJM01. The sequence continues at coordinate 11,222 of JACQJM010000110.1, forward strand.
AAGCTTGGGACCTCATCGCTACCTTTTGTCTGGGATGGCTCTGGACTGGACTAAGGGGGAGGGAGTAGGGAGGGAGGCGGCTTATCGGGATCTCAAGCATCGTCTCTACGGCCTAGAAAATCTTCCCTACCACCTTGAGGCGGTGGGCAATTTTGGCGAACCTCTGGTTCCTAGAAATAATGCCCGGTGGATAGACCTGCTCTATAAGCAGCCGGGACTTAAGGAAGTTCATCCCTATTTACCTTATACGGATGTAAGGTTGGTGTTAACTCGAGATCCGGTCCCGCCGGATGGATTAGAAGAAAGGGGTAAGAATCTTTGGGAACTTTACAGAACGCCTGCGCCGCTTGCTCGGGCGTACCATGTCGCGGAGAATAGAGAAAGGGGAGAATTTCCTGTGTTGGGGAAAGGTTTGGATGTGGAGCAATTTCGATCGGACCGGTTTCTGGTGAGTGGGCAGTCTTTCCATAATCAAGAAATTTGGGTCGCCCAGGCGGCTTACCCGGGATGGAGGGCGTTTATGGGCGGCCAAGAGATTCTTTTCAAGACAGCCCAGGGGCTCTTTCCTAATTTTGTGGTGCCCGCGGGAACTTTTGATGTGACTTTCCGGTATTTTTCCTCCCTGTGGCCCTGGGGCGTTCTTCTGACGCTTCTAACCACTCTGGGTTTAGGAGTTTATTGGTATAATCGGTGGATTTCTGTGAGCCATCTTCATGAGACGGGCTGATTTTTTTTGCCTCTTATTTTTTGGAGGGTTTGGGGTCTTGTTATTTTACCCCATCCTTTTTTCCCCCCAAGGTATTCCCGGAAATTTTGGGGATCTTTATGGCTACCATTACCCCCTGAAACACTTGGTCTCCTCACGGCTTCAAGAGGGGAAGCTGCCTCTCTGGAACCCCTATATTTTTGGAGGCACCCCCCTTTTAGGGAATCCTCAGTCCGCTATTTTTTATCCCCTCTCTCTTTTATTTTATTTTTTTCCCATCGGATCTGCATTCGGTTGGTATAGTTTCTTGCATGTCTGTCTGGCGGGGCTGGGGATGTACTTGCTTCTAAAATCACAGTCCCTGGCACGGAGTGGGGCTCTTTTGCTGGCTGTGGCCTATGCTTTTTCTCCATTTCTGATCTATCGGATCGCGCAGGGAGTGCCCACTCTTTTGGCGGCGCTCAGTTACATTCCCTGGTGCTGGCTGGCTTTTTTATCCCAACGAAAGGGTTTTTTGGCATTTGTGTTTGCTCTTCAATTTCTATCCGGGCACGCGCAATTTTTGTGGATCAACATCTTGGGTCTTTTGTTGGGGGTGGTGCTTTGTGCTGGGTGGCGGCGCTGGAGCGGGTTTTTGTGGGAGGGAGTGCTGGGGCTGGCGCTCGTTGCGTTTCAGCTGGGGCCCACATGGGAATTTAGTCAAAGATCCATTCGAACCCTGTGGTCCGGCACTTTTTCACAAAGCTACTCCATGAACTGGAGTTCTTGGCTTTCCTTTCTGAATCCTCACCTATTAGGAAATCCTTTGGGCCCATTATCCGTTCCCGAGCCTTCCGTTTATTTTGAATCGTGGACTGGATATATCGGGCTGATCCCATTGGGCTTAGGTGTTTGGGGACTGTTGGGAACAGGATGGAAGTCTGCCCGGCTCCCCTGGGCGCTTTTGGGGCTTTCTTTATTTTTGAGTATGGGTCAACATAATCCGCTGTCCTCGTGGCTTCTGACCGCGACCCCCTTGAGTCTATTGCGGGCTCCTGCGCGGTGTGTGTTGTTGGGGATGTGGGGACTCCTCTTGGCTGCGGGGGTGGGATGGAAGGCCTTGAAATGGAAGGGCCATGAACTGTGGCGATGGAAAGCGGCCGCCATAAGCCTGGTTTTTCTTGATCTTTTCTGGTACGGGCACTCTTTTTTGTATGCGCAGGATCCGCAGAGGTATTTGGCTCCCCATGAGAATGTGATCAGTCTGTTTTCAGGCCAGCCTTACCGTGTGGCAACTAGTCCGGAAATCCCCAATCCGAACAAATGTATGTTGTATCGTTTCTGGAACGCAGCAGGATACGAAGCCTTTTATTTGGCAAGCTTTGCGGAATATCTGGCCCGCAGTGAGGGGCAGCCCAGCGCCGATTCTAGCCGGGTGTATATCCGCAAATATGATTCGGGTGAAATGTCGGACATGAGTGTTAGGTATTTCATGGATGTGGCTCCTCTGCCGGGAAAGAAAATTTATTATCAGGAAGGGAGCACCCATATCTATGAAAATCCCATGGCCAAACCCCTGGTTTATTTTCCGCGAGGAAGAGGGGATGTCCATATAGAACGCGCATCCCCCGAATGGTGGGCGATCCATGTGGGGCGCCCCCTTTCGGGCGAGGAGGAGGTTCGAAAAATAGTCTTTGCCCAGCCGCTCTATCCTGGGTGGCAAGGATGGATGAATGGGGCGCGGCGTCCCCTCTCGCTCTACCGCAATTTCTTGCAGGAGATGTCTATCGAGGGCCCCGGAGAAATCTATTTGCGATTTTGGCCCTCTCACTGGAATGTCTTGCTGCTATTTTCTTTAGGGGCGTGGGGAGGGTGGATGGTTTTTTTTAGAAGAGGGAGAATTCTTTAAAGTGATCAGCTGGAAACGGTTTGGTTCGGTTTTGGTGGGACTGTTCTTAAGCGCGGTATTTCTGCTGTTGGCATTCAGAAATGTGGATCTGAAGGGAGTCGCAGAGGTTTTTTCAAAAGCCTCTTTTGGAAGCACCGCTTTTTTGACGATTCTCATGGTGTTTGAGATTTTTGTTCGAGCGATTCGTTGGTGGATTCTTTTGGGTAAAAAAGTCAGCGTGGGAACTCTGTTTCAACTGGAGATGATCGGACTGGGATTAAACAATGTGCTTCCTTTGCGTTTAGGGGAGATAGGCCGCGCCTATTTGTTGGCAAAAATGACAGGAACCTCCACGTTTTACACTCTGTCCACGGTGGGAGTGGAAAGGGTTTTAGATTCCATCACTGTTTTGTTTTTATTCGGAGTATGCTCTCGAGGGATGGCGGGGTCGTTTGTGCCGTTGGTGTATCAACGACTCTCGGTGGTTCTTTTAGGGGCGTTGGGCGTCCTTTTGTTGGGATTGATTTATCGGGGAGAGTGGTTGGGAAAAGTTTTGCAAAAATCCGGTTCTTCGCGGGTTTTCTCTCTTGGGCAGAAGTTTCAACACCTATTATCTGGCGCGAGCGTTCTTCGATCCCCCGTGGTTCTGGCGGGCGTGCTGCTTTTGAGTTTGGGAGTTTGGCTGTTGGATGGCACTGTTTATTTCTGGGCCGGGAAAGCCGTGGGGCTGGAAAATATTTTGAGCTACTCGAGGACTCTGGTCATGCTTGCTTTTGTTGCCGCCGCGGGGATATTGCCCGCTGTGCCGGGATATTTTGGAACATATGAGTTCATGATCCGGGAGGTGTTGTCCCGCTGGGGCGTTCCTCCCGCTGTGGGTGTGGGGTACGCTGGATTTGTGCATATTACTGCGTATGTGGTGGTGACGGGGTTGGGAATGATTTTTTTGTACCGCGCGGGATATTCTTTAAGCGGTATATGGGGCGCAGCGCAAGAATCAAAAACAGAGAAATGAGCATAAAACACATGGTTTCTGACCTCTCTGTGGTGATGATTTCGGCCAACTTCTCTCCTTATATGGGGGGTGCGGAGAAGCAGGCTTTAGAAGTCTCTAAGGGTCTGATCAAGAAAGGTGTCAAAGTTTTAGTTTTAACCCGCAAATTACGAGGGCTATTTCCAAAGGAAGTGGTGGAAGGAGTTCCTGTGCTGAGGCTATCTGCCCCAGGACCGGGTCCACTCAGTTCTCTGATGTTTATGTGGTTTCTTCACCGCTACCTCAAGACACATGTTGAAGAGTACCAGATCATTCATGTGCATCTTGCCTCCTCTCCCGCGGTGGTGGCTGTGTGCGTGGGGCAAAAATTAAAGAAGAAAGTGCTGGTGAAGATTGGAGGAGGAGCCGGATACAGTGAAATTGCACGTTCGCAGAAAAAAATCCTGGGGAAACTGAAACTCTGGATTTTTAAGAACTATAAACCAACTTTTATTGTTATGAATCTGGAGCAAATAAAGGAGTTGAAGGCAGCTGGTTTAGAGGATCACAGCCGCAAGGATTGGGTTCAGCGCATTCCCAATGGCGTCAATACAGAGTGTTATTTTCCTGTATCCTCGGAAGAAAAAAAGAGATTGAGGCAGATATTGGGATGGGAGGGTCTTGTCTTTTTGTTTGTGGGAAGATTCGATTCGGATAAGCGGCAGGATGAAGTTTTGGAAACATTTCTCAAAGGGTGGAGTTCTGCTGTTCAACAGGGATTCAAAGGACATTTCTTTTTAGTGGGAGAAGGTCCCCGGGAATCAAAGTTTAAGGAGATCATCCATCGGCATGGGTTGAAGGAGGGAGTAAAAATTTTGGGTCGCCGGCAGGAGGTGGCCGCTCTTTTCCAGGCAGCAGATGTTTTTGTGCTTCCGACCATTTCGGAGGGGCTGTCCAACGCCACCCTGGAAGCCATGGCTTGCGGACTTCCTGTGTTGGTTTCCCAGGTAAGCGGGACGCAGGAGTTGGTTCAGGAAGGAAAACAGGGGTTGCTTTTTCATCCCTTCCATTCAGAGGAGGTCGTAAAACACTTGCTGGATATTCAGAGAAACCCGGACAAGCGGTCCGAAATGGGTCGAAATGCCCGAGAGCTTGTTCGGGAAAAATATGACTTGAACCAAACGGTGAATAAATTATTAGAAGCATATCAGGGTCCCCAGAACTTAGAACTCTGAACTCAGAACTGTCTTTAATATGTGCGGAATCTGCGGAATAGTGTATTTTGGTAAAACCGGAGCGGTGGACGCTTCTCTGCTTAAGCGGATGAACGATCTTTTAATTCATCGCGGACCGGATGATGAGGGATTTTACCGCGAGGGCGGGGTGGGCCTGGCCATGAGGCGGCTGTCCATCATCGATCTGTCCACGGGGAACCAGCCCATGCAGAGCCAGGATCAGTCAACATGGGTGGTGTTCAATGGGGAGATATATAACTTCTTAGAGCTGCGTCCCAACCTGGAGAAGAGGGGCTATCGTTTTAAAACCAAATCAGATACAGAAGTCATTTTGGCTCTGTACCAGGAGATGGGTCTCGACTTTGTTCAGAAACTGCGGGGCATGTTTACCCTCGCTCTGTGGGATAAAAAAAGAGAGAGGCTTGTTTTGGCCAGAGATCGCCTGGGAAAAAAACCTCTTCTGTACACCCTGCAACCCGGCTTACTGGCCTTCGCTTCAGAGATGCGCTCCCTTCTTATCCTCCCCGGCGTCTCTAAAGAGATCGATCCCGTGGCCCTGGATATTTATCTTTCTCTGCAGTATATTCCAAGCCCTAGAACCATTTTTAAATCCGTGTCCAAGCTTCCTCCGGCGCATCTTTTGGTCTTGGAAAAAGGAAAGGTGGAGATTCGGCGCTACTGGGATTTGCCATTGGGTCAGACCATCCTTCGCCCGGATCTTGAAGAGACCAAACGCCAAGTGCGGGAAAAGCTTAAGGAATCGGTGCGGCTACGCATGATTTCGGATGTGCCCCTGGGGGCTTTTCTTTCAGGAGGAGTAGATTCTTCCTGTGTGGTGGCTTTGATGAGCGAGCTGAGCGCGCAGCCTGTAAAAACTTTCAGCATTGGCTTTGAGGAGGAGGAGTTTTCGGAGCTTCCCTATGCTCGCGAGGTGGCTGAGCGATATGGGTGCGATCACCATGAGATGATCGTCAAGCCGGAGATGGCGGAGGTGTTGCCCAGGCTGGCGTGGCATTATGGAGAGCCCTACGCGGACGCCAGCGCGCTTCCTTCCTATTATGTGGCACGCGAGACTCGCCGCCACGTGACGGTGGCCCTCAACGGAGATGGGGGAGATGAAAATTTCGCCGGCTATCTGCGCTACCGGGCCATGAAGGCTATGGCCCTCTGGGATAGAATGCCTACGTGGATGCGAAAATCTGTGGCGGCGGGAGCAGAACTCCTTCCCGAGCGCAATGCCCCGTACGATTTTCTGTGGCGTGTAAAACGGTTCATCCGCTCGGCAGCCATGGGGGGCCTGCCTGCCCGCCACTTAAAGATGCTGTGCTATTTTAATGAGGATGAGAAAGCACCCCTTTATTCGGAACACTTCAAACGGTCCCTCCCAGACTCTTCTTTGGCGTTGAAATACCTTTCCGAGGCTTTTGCCAAAAGCTCCCAGGAAGGTGCTATCAACCAACTTCTCTACGTCGATTTTGTGACCTATCTTCCGGAATGTCTGATGGCCAAGATGGATATCGCCACCATGGCCAACTCTTTAGAGGGAAGGTCTCCTTTTTTGGATCATGAATTTGTGGAATTTGCTTTTAGACTGCCCGGAAACTTGAAGTTGAAGGGCTTCAATCAAGCCAAATGGATATTAAAAGAAGCCATGAAGGACGCTCTGCCTCCTACGATCCGGCGTCGGGGCAAGATGGGCTTCGGCATCCCCCTGGGCCCCTGGTTCCGGGAAAAACTAAAAAAATATTGGGAAGAGCATGTACTTTCCTCTCGAGCTTTGGCGCGAGGGTATTTTAAAGAACAAACCTTGAGAGGCCTGTTTGAAGAGCACGTGAGCGGAAAAAGAGATCACGGCTATCGTCTCTGGGCTCTGTTGATGCTGGAGTTGTGGCATCAACAATATATGGATTAAGCACCCATGAATTCTCTTAGACAAAGCAAGGCTTTTCGATTCGCTAAAAATGTGAGCTGGAATCTTTTGGCTCAGGTAGCGATCATGGCCATCAGTTTTTTTACCGTGCCCTACTTGGTTCACCATATGGGAACCGAGTCCTATGGGCTTTACTTGCTTCTTCAGGCCGTTACGGGGTATCTGCTGATCCTTATTTTTGGTGCCGGTTCCGCCACGGTAAGATTCGTCTCGGAATTCGCGGCCGCCGGAGATGGCCGCAGCTTGAAGGCCGCGGTTCGCTACTCCCTGGGAATCCATTTGGCGGGGGTGGTTGTTGGAGCGGTGATATTGTTTGGGGGAGTCAATTTTTTTGTGGAGAGATTTTTTGAGATTCCGGGAACATTGCGAGAAGCGGGGGTGTGGGTCTTGCGGTGTGCGGCGGTCGCCAGCGTTTTTGGGGCCCTCATAGGCTTTGCCAGCGCCATACTACAAGGGATTCAGCGATTCGATTACCAAAACTTGGTTGTTTTCTTACAAGGCAGCCTCATGCCGATAGGAACCGCCATTTTGCTGGGGTTAGGCCTGGGACTCATTGGGGCCGCCTCTTGGTATGTGGTGTTGAATGCCGCGGTGTGTGGGGTGGCTCTCTGGTTGACTTGGACACAGATATCCCCGCGACTCTCTGATTCCGTGGAATCAGGGAAAATCGGCCTGCGGCGCTTTGGGGTGTATGGCCTCAGTTTGTGGGTGGGTTTATTGGCTTGGAATATTACATTTCAACTTGATAAACTCTTTATTGGAACTAAATTATCACTGTCGGAATTGACGCTCTACGCCGTCCCTGCCGGGATTTTACAGCGGTTGAATGTTGTTCCTGCATCAGTTTCCTCCGTGCTTTTTCCCATGATGAGCGAGCTGCAAGGGATGAGCGCGCGGGAAAACTTGGTCCGCATGTATCTTAAGTCTCTGCGGGTGCTTTTGTGGATGATTTTGCCCGTACTTATCCTCCTGTTTGCCCTGATGCCCCAGTTTTTGACTTTGTGGTTAGGCGCGGAGTTCGGGGGTCGCAGCGTGTGGCCTGCCCGTCTTTTGGTGATCGCCCAGATGTTTTTGCTGCTCAACCATGTTCCCAATATGGTGTCCGCCAGTCAGGACAGGCCGTGGTATCTCTCCGGCTTATCCTGGGCGCAGGCAACCATCAGCCTTGTGGCGTGGTGGAGTTTAATTCCACACTACCAGATTTTGGGGGTTGCCGCGGGGTCGTTGCTGGCTCAAATGTTGCCCGGTCCCATCTATCTGCACTTCGTACACAAAAGATTGATGGACCTTTCTTGGGAACGGTATTTATCGGAGGGACTTTACGCTCCCTGTGTGAGCGGCGCGCTTCTTTTGGCGGTGATTTTTCCCTTGCATGCTTGGGCCGACAACTGGTTTCGGCTGGGAGCCCTGGTGTCCCTGGGAGTCCCGCTGTACTATGGGTCCACGTGGTTTCTGTTGGGAACAGAAGATAGGAATCTTTTGAGAAGTTTTCTAGAGTTGCTGAGACAACCCAGGCGGACCTAAGGCAATAGTGGGTGTGCCGAAAATTTCAGGGTATGGGACTGTGTCTGTAATAGGGTCAGGCCTGGGC
>JACQJM010000006.1 GCA_016205045.1 Elusimicrobiota bacterium
AATTATTTTTTAAACTTCCCTATTGTCCCTATACAAAAGAACCAGGTTCTTTTGGCGCGTTTTTGGCCCTAAATGATATAAAAGAACCTGGTTCTTATTGATATTTTGATGGGTTGGGAGGGGGTGGACAGGACGTATAGGCTCTTTTCTAATAGGCCTTGACAACGTCAGCATTTCTGTTATACTCTAACTGTAGATCTGCGGGGAACGAGACATAACGCAGGTTTACGTTGTCGATAAAGGCAAAGTCCCAGTGATGGGGCGGCGCAAAGCTACGGGTCCGGTGTGACACCGGACGGCTGGGTTACCGAAAAAAATGGCGTCATCACTATACGTGCGCCGGTATTTATTTATAGCGGGATTGCTGCTCAGTTGCAGCCTTCCTGCTTTTTTGTTTGCTCAGGGAGGCGGACAGCCGGCCCAGTTCATGTCGTATGGGGCGGGAGCTCGAGCCCTGGCGATGGGAGGGGCCTTCTTCGCCATCGCCGATGATGCTTCGGCCTCTTACTGGAACCCTGCAGGACTGGCCTTGATGGGCCGCCGAGAAGTCACCGCCATGCAGGCCACCCTTTTCGCTCAGACGAGCCTAACCTTTTTGTCTTACGCCCATCCCACCGCCACCAACGGCACATTCGCCTTCAACGTTACCCAGCTTAAATCCACAGGGTTCGAGAAAGTTTCCATCAGCGTGAATCCCACCAGCCAGGAGATCATCGGCATCCAAAATCTGGGTAGTTTCGACAACCAAGAACAAGCCATAGGATTTGCGTGGGGACGCGGGGTCAGCGAGACCCTCGCTTTTGGAATGCTTCTCAAAAACATCTCCCGCAAATTAGACTCCTCCCAAGATTCTTTTAAGGCCGTGGATATCGCCATGCTGCAGAAGATGAGCCCTTCCTGGAAGATCGCGATGGGCGTGCAGAATGTGTTCGGCATCCGCACGGGTGATACCGATGATAAATTACCGCTCACCATTAAATTGGGAAACTCTCTGATGTTGTTTAAAAACCGCTTGGCTTTTGGGTTCGATCTGACCAAGGCGCAAGGGGCTTCCATGGGCTGGAGGTTTGGAGGGGAGTACTGGCTGATGAACTGGTTCGCCATTCGGTTCGGGCTTCTGGGAAGCCCGCAGATTCAGGAAACGGATTTCGGGTTCGGCTTGAGATACAACGCCTTTGGCATTGATATCGCTCAAGGGATTCACGATCTGGGTTCTTCCACCCGCATCTCCGCCAATTTCCGGTTCGGACACTCTATCGGGGAGAAGCACCAGGCGGCAGTGAAGAAATCTGTGGATTCCGGGTTTGAGGCGTTCCGCCAGGGCCAATTCTCTCAGGCGGCTGACAAACTTTCTCAGGCTCTCTATGCGGACCCCGGCAACAAGGACGTGACTCAGATGGTGGCTCGCTTGCAGACGATGCTGGGCTTTGTTTCAGAAGTGACCGGAGGAGAGGAAGTACCCTCTCTGATCCGCAAGGCCGTCATCACCTACGTGGAGGGGAAGGACCTGAAATCAGCGGTCAACGCTCTGCGGCACGCCTTCAACAAGAACCCCAAGGACGACAAGCTCCTGTCTCTGTTGAACTTGGTGGAGCGGGAGGCCGGCATCTCCGAGATCACCCGCAAACCCGAAGGGCCTGAGATATTCACCCTGGTGGATCAGAAGATTTATGACGCGCGGCAAGCGATTTATGACGGAAAACATGATCTCGCCATCCGCCGGGCACAGGATGTCATCGATCTGGAGCCCAACAATGAGACTGCCTGGGAGGTTATGGGCAGTGCCTTCTTCCTGATGGATCAGAAAGAGAAGGCCAAAGCGATCTGGAAGCACGTGATTGAGATCAACCCCAACAACAAAGTGGTGCGCGACTTCTTGAAGCAGCTGGAGTAGCCTATGCGAATGAGATTTCGAGGGACACAGCGATAAAATAGGTCAAAAAAACAAGATGAATTTAAAACAGAAGCCCAAGTGAGGGACTTGAAAATTTAACAAATTCCCCTTACACTAAGGGGGTATCACAGAGGAAGAATACATCTATGCAAATTCGCTCTAAAGCGATGATTTTGACCGGCCTTTTGGGGGTCGGCTCTTTTGCTGTGTGGTCTTCTTCCTATGCGGTGCAGGGTTCCGAACCGGATCTTCTGGAACGGGCACGCCAAATCAAACAGGATGTGGAGGAGAGAGTGCAGAAAAACATCTTGGATCCCATCCTGGGAGTGGGCCGGGCGATGGTGATCGCGGATGTGGAGCTGGAGCTTTTGACGCAGAAGCAGAGCCAAAAGCGGCAGGGCACGGGTTTGTCGGAGAAGTACAAAGAGAAAAAAGAAGGCGGCGGTTACCAGACTCAGTATGTGCTACCGGGAATTCCACGGCCCAAATCCGTGCTGGGAGGGTCGGCTCCGGAAAAACCTGAAATGTCTCAGGGCCAGCAGGCCCAACAAGAAAAGCAGTTGGTCGAGGAGCGTTCCTCCGTCAAGCCGATCATCAAGCGATTTTTGGTCACGGTCTTTCATGATGACCGAATTGTTAAAAATAAAATCGAGGAAGTGCGGCAGGGGATCGTGGATGCTCTCTCGAGCTACAAGGTTCAGCCCAACCAAATTGTATTCAAACCCAAGCGGTTTAGCGGAAACCCCTGGGACGTTTTGACGCAGCCGGGAGTGTTTGTTCCGCTCATTTTTGCCTTGTTGTTGTTTTTGCTGCTTCTTTTTCTCTTTGGTCCTGTCACCTCTTTCTTGCGGAGTTATCTGCGAACGATGCAAGAGAGTAGAGGGACGGAGGTGCAGGTGGACTCTAAGTTCGAGGGAGGTGCCGGAGGCGGAGGGGCGGGAGAAGACAGCCCCACGGATAAAGTGATGAATTTCGTCCTCCAGAGAAAGAAGGGGGAAGAAGAGGAGGATGATCCCATGAAGAAAAAATTTGAACCCTTTGTGTACATCAATGAGGAAAACCTGAAGCGGTTGGCTTATCTACTCCTGAAGGAGGAGCCCTGGGTGTCGGCGGTGGTGATCAGCTATTTGAACCCTGATTTCGCCAGGAAGGTGTTGACTGCTTTGCCGGTGGAGCTTCAAGCCAAGGTCGCCATGGAGACCGCCACGATTCGACAGGTGACGCGCGAGCAAGTCGAAGCGATCGATATTGAAATTAAGGAGAAGGTTAACTTTATTCTAGGAGGGATAGAACATTTGATGGCCATGTTAGAGGACACGGATGAGGCCACTCGGCAAAACATCTTGGAATATCTGCGGAACGAAAAACCGGCCATCTACGACAAAGTTCGCAAGGCCATCTTAGCTTTCGAGGACATTCCTTCTTTTCCGGATCGCGAGGTGCAGACGATTATTCGGGAACTTAAGACCGAGGATATGGCCAAGGCCATTCATGGTGCTTCTCCGGAGATGATGAATAAATTTCTTTCCAACATGTCTACCGGGGCGGCGGCTCTTTTGAAAGAGGCGGTCGAGTACACCACCGAGAATTCCCCGGCCCAGATCAGCGAAGTTCGCAAGAGAATTATGGACGTGATTAAGCGTTTGGAAAAAGAGGGGAAGATCACCGTTCGCGAAAAGGTGGACACTAATTCTTTAGAGGGTCTGGTGGAGGAAGTTTCGGTTCAGGAGACTCGGGACAAGAAGTGGGCGGTGGGAGGGACGAAAGCGGGCGGCCCCGGCTCTTCGGAAGAGGCGGTGCAGTACTTGAATGCCGGCGTCGGTCATTATGAGGCAGGGCGTTATGAGGAGTGCTTGACGTATTTCCAGTATGCCCTAAACCAGGATCCTTCCCTGTGGCAGGCCCACCAATATTTGGGAGGCGCTTTGTACGCTCTAGGAAAAAGGACCGAAGCCTTGGCTCACTATGAGGAGTTGATCCGGCTCAACCCGGACCCGGCGCTCAAGCAGTGGGTAGAAAATTTTAAAGCAACCGCGATGGTATAGAGGACTTAAACAACAACATACGACATCGGAGGATTTATGGCAGACGATAAAAAAGAACCAGACCTTCCTAAACCACCCCCCATGCCTCCTATGGGCAAGATGGGGCTTCCGGGCAAGCCGCCTCCTCTTCCTCCCATGGGGAAGGGTCCTCTCCCCGCCGTGCCTCCACCGGGCAGCCCTTTGTCTTCCTCCCCTGTGCCGGTTCCAGGACTGCCTTCGGCTAAGCCTCCTCTGAGCGGCACGCCTTCTTTTATGCCTCCGGCCGGCCATTCTCCCCTCTCTGCAGGAGAAGATTCGCGAGTAAGGGATCTGGAAGAACAAAAGAAAGACGTGGAGCGCAGGATGGCGGAGATGGAGAAAAAGCTTCAGGACGAGAAGGAGAAGGTGCTTTTGGCGAATCTCCGCTCACAAGAAGAAGCCCTTTTATCCTCCAAGGTAGAAGCCTCTTTAAAGGACATCCAAGATAAATTACGTCGTGAAAGGCGAGAACAAGAGATCGAGGAATCCCGCGCCCGGTTGGAAAATCGTGTTAAGGAACTGGAACAGAAATTGACCCAGGAAAGGGAGACCTGGGTTCACACCCTCAAGGGATCGATGCAGCAGCGGGAGACTCAAGACCGCGAGATTGAAACCCATTTCACCACGCGTATCCAGGAGATGGAGAGGCGCTGGCTGGAGGAAAAGGCCGCTTGGCAGAAGGCTTTCCTTAATAAGGAAGAAGAGATCCGATCTCTTAAGGCCGCCGTAGAGAAGCTGAAAATGCTGGAGGGAGATGTTCTCAAGCATAGCATTGAACGGCAAAGTTTGGAAAAACAGGTATCCGAATTTAAATCCCGCTTGGAAGAGGCTAACAAAGACAGATCTACCTTAGAGAGCCAACTGAGAACCGCCAAGGAACGGGAAAGAGAAATATTCGAGATGAAATCCCAGCTTTCCCTATCTCAAGCCAAAGAGGATCGTTTGTTGTCGGACCTGGAAAGAACTCAGCGGGAGCTGACCACTGCGGCCGAACGCTTTAAAGAAGAAAAAGAAAAAGATCTCCGGCGGTTGCAGGAAGAGAAGGAAAAAGAATTAAGGCATTATCAAGAAGAGAGAAAAGAGGAGTTGAGGCATTTCCGCGAAGAAAAGGAGGCGGAAGCCAAGCGTTTGCGTTTAGAAATGGCGCAGGCGTTGGAGGAGAAGGAAAGGCAGGTGAGTCAGGCCGTTCAGGAGAATTCCCGGTTTGTGGCCGAGATGGCCAAGCAAAAGGAAGCGGTGTCCCGTTTGCAGGCGATCAATTCGGCCTTGGAAAGAGAACGCAACCAAGCCCGCACGGATAAAACCCAGATTCAGCAATCCACCCAGGGTCAGGTTAAGGAAGTGGAGAAGCTCCGCATAGAGCTTGCCCGGATGCGTGAGCGATACCTGCAGGAAGCCTCGGAACAACAGGCTGGTTTTCGTGTGGAGTTGGAAAAATCTTTGAAAGAGGAGATGGAACAGCAGTTGGCTTTGGAGAAAGAGCGGCTGGAAATGGAAAAACGGGCTCAACTGCAATCCTTGGAGAAGGAATGGAAGTCTCGTTTTGAGAAAGAGTTCAACGATAAAATAGCGGGACAATCCTCTCACGCCTCAGAGCTGGTTCGCGTCCAAAATCAACTGAAAGAGATGCTGACACAAACAGAAAAAAGATTGGCCGAAGCGGAAAAGAAACTCTCCACCCAGTCCTCTTCTGCGTTGGAGTTGGTTCAACTCAAAGAGCAGTTGGAGAGAAAGCTGGCGGGAACGGAACAGCGGCTGGGCGAGGCAGAAAAAAAGCTGTCCGACCATAGTTCTTCGGAAGCGGAACTTCAAACGTCTCAAAACTTGTTGCAGCAGAAATTGTTGGAAGCGGAACAACGCTTGGCAGAATCGGTCCCGAATGAAGAATTAACTCGTACCAAGGCTCAGCTAGAGCAAAAGCTGGCTGAGACCGAGCGACAGTACGCCGATTTGGATAGAAAATTGATGGAGGCAGGGCAACGCTTGGCCGAGGCCGAGCAGAAGCTGAGCAAGGAGGAGGGATCACGGCAGTCTCTCCTAAAAGAGAAGGCAGATTTAGGGCAGGCTTTCCGGAAAAAAGAGGAAGAAATTTCACCCACAATCAGTTCTTTGAAAATGGTGGATTTAAACGTTCCTGAAATAAAGTCATTCCCAGAGCCAAAAATTCAGGAAGAGAAGCCTAAGGCCAAGGTGGACATGGAAAGCACGCTCAAACTTTCAGAACCGCCGGTCTATGAGATTCCGGATGCCGGTCCTATCTCCATGAAAACTCCGGAGGCTTCACCGGCTCCTGTCCCTGGCACGATAAGTGTGGGAGTCCCCGAAATTTTGACCTTTGAAGAATCTCCTAAACATGAAGAAAAAAAGGAGAAAATAGAAGGGGCGGTGCTCGAAGGATCGTCTTTGCCGGGACCATCCCCGGAGATTGAAGATCCTTTTAAAGAGTTTCAGCCCATCCAGGATAAGGACTCCAAAAAATCCGGGATGTTTTTTAGATTGTTTTTTCTGTTGTGTCTGGGGGCCTTGGGATTGGGCGGTATCTTGTGGTATAGGCAGTCCTCTCTTCCTTCTTCTAAAGAAGCCGCACCCACGCCTCAATCCTCCACCGAGGCAGAATCTTCACCTACTACCTCCTCTGTTCCCGAGATCATGGATTCTATGCAGCAGGAAGCAATGGACTGGGTCAAGGGATATTTTTTAAATCATAAAAAGAAAACCATAGCGGAGGAGTTGGATGCCGATAAGAAATTGTCGTGGTCGGTGCAGAAGATTTCAGATGGTTTTTATCAGATAACGGCGGGAAATTTCTTGTTTGAGGCAGACATGCAAAATATGTCTTTAAAGGGACTCAACCCCAGGACCCTTCTTCTTCTTATCCCTCCTCCTGTCGTAGAGGAGCCCATAAAGCCAAAAATCCGCACGAAGAGAACGCGCAGATTCCGCAAGCAAGTTCAAAGACCTGCAGAAATCCCCAATGCTGAGCTCCCCGGGGTGGATCCGGCGAGCACGTTTCAGTGAACTTTATTTTGTTTTGCCTTCGTTGTCCTATCCCGCACCTTTCGCCCGTCCCCAGTTTAGTTCGATCGCTAACCCAATTATGTTTTGCCATAGCTTTTATCCATCCACTTCAAGACTATCCACTGCCAGGAGAACGGCGGGCACGCAGGGTGCTTCGAAAGCTAAACAGCAAAAAGCCATCCACTCTCATGAACTTATACGATACCACTGTCACAACTGATTTGTCTGCGTGCCTACGGGCGAAAGGTGCGGGATGATTAATGTCACCAAGCTTAATGGAACAGCGGTCACTCTTAATGCGGAGCTCATTGAGACGGTGGAGGCGACCCCCGATACGGTGATCACACTGGTCACGGGAAATCGTTTTGTCGTTCGGGAGACCTTGCAGGAAGTGACGACACGGGTATTGGAGTATCGCAAAAAGGTGAACTCGGAGAAACAGCCCAATCCTATTGAGGGTTTCAAGCGGGTGTAGTGAGGGGCTGGCGGATTTAAGGAATTTCAGTTATCCTTAGTCACGGAGGCCCTGCCACAAGGCAGGGTGCGGATTAAGATGGATATAGCAACAATAGCCGGCATCATCATCTTCTTTGGCTGTGTGGTGGGGGCTATCGTTCATGCTGAGGGAATAGCAGGATTTAAGCCCTTCATCAATGCCGAAGCTTTTTTGTTGGTGATGGGAGGCACGTTTTGTGCCGTGTTGGTAAATTACCCTATCTCACAAGTGATGGGATTGGGCAAAGTGCTTCGGAAGGTACTTTTTTCCCAGGGAGAAGATACTTCCGAGATCGTAAGCACTTCGGTGGCCTTATCTCAAAAAGCGAAGAAGGAGGGGTTTCTGGCCCTTCAGGGGGATCTCAAGAAGATCAACAACGATTTTCTTCGTCGGGGAGTTCAATTGGTGGTGGATGGGGCGGACCAGGAGTTCATTCGCAACATGTTAGAGACCGAGATCGGATTCATTCGAGAACGGCACAAGGTGGGGCGAGAGATATTTAATGCTTTGGGGACTTACGCCCCTGCCTTCGGCATCATCGGGACTGTGTTGGGTATGATTTTGATGTTGAATTCCATCAGTGATGTGGCGGAGGTGCCTCGCCGCATGGCGTTGGCATTGTCGGCCGCTTTTTTTGGACTAGGAGCGGGATATCTTCTTTTCCTGCCCATGGCAGGGAAATTACACCGTCGTTCGGAGGAAGAGCTTTTAATTAAAGAGATCATCATCCGCGCGGTACTTTTGCTTCAGAGCGGTGCCACTCCCAGTGTGGTGGAGGCCAATCTCAAGGCCTATCTGGAACCGGCCAAGCGTCTCATGGTCAAGACCACGGAGAGGCGTTCTGCCGCGGCAGAAGCCCCCCCGGCATAGGTACCATATGCCTTTAAAATCGAGGAACATGATCGATGAGGACGATCCCAGGGTTTCCCAGATTGGTCATCCTGCACCTGCCTGGCTGGTCAACTATGCCGATTTGATGACGGAGTTGGTCTGTTTTTTCGTCATTCTGTATGCCCTCTCCGCTGCTTTAAATAAGGACATCCAAAAGGCTAAGACTCAGGTGGAAGATGTGATGAAAAACGAGAAGATCTCCGGCGAGGCCAAGGTGGACAAGGAGGGATTAAGGATTTCCTTAAGCGAGCAGGGACAACTAGCTTTTTTTGAGAGCGGAAGGGCAGACATCACCCCTCGCATGGGTGAGATTTTGGGAAAGTTGGCTCCTTCTTTGGTTAATCTTACCGATAAAAACGATATCATTGTCGAGGGGCACACGGATAATATCCCGGTACACTCTGGGGCTTTCGCTAGCAACTGGGAGCTGTCTACGGCCAGGGCCACTCAAGTAGTGCGATTCCTGGTGAATCAAAAGCGTTTTCCACCTTCTAAAATGGCTGCGATTGGGTATGGAGAGTATCGTCCCATTGCCCCCAACAATACTCCTGACAATAGGGCTAAGAATAGACGAGTTGTTTTCTTCGTCAAGAATCTTCCTGCCCTTAGTCCATCCAAATCGGAGAAGTAGCCATCCTCGCGTGGAAATGGGTATAATTGAATAACATGGTTAAAATCCGATCCCTTTTTCTGTTCACCGTCCACTGTTCACTGCTTACTCTGTTGATGGGCTGCGCGGGCATCGGGGGATCGGGAAAGAAATTGCGCGTATTGGATTTGGCCGAGGATAGGATTGCTGATTTGACCATCAACCAACACTATGCCGGCCGCAAGGAGCTTTTGTTCTTTTCCATGGGCAAAACAGCGGATTATTTGGAGGGGTATATCCAAGGGATTGTCACCGACTACCAGGACAATCCTATCCAGGGTGTGATCGTGCGGGCCTCCCCCCTGGGAGAGAAATCCGGAAAATCCTCTGCGGGCGACGGGACGTCCGAGCCTGGCAAGACTTTTGAGTCCACCGCCTTTGATGCAGGGGTGAGCGACACCAACGGCATGTACCGTATTCGATTTTCTGTGCCGATTGTGCGCAAACAGGTGGATATCCGAGGAACTTTGCAGTATAATCCAGGCTGGGAACAGATGAAAACTAACCTGGGAAAGTCCTACGAACCTCAAATGAAGGAAACTCCCTTTCGCTTATTTTATGACGCTAAATCAGGCCTTCTGGCTTTCAGCGAGGGCATACGCAAGTTGATCGTTCAGCCTGTGACCTCTGACGTCAAGCCCAGACGAGAACAGCTCCCGGGAGCCACGGCTCCCCTTCCTGCGAAGAAGGAAGAAAAGACCGAGAAGAAAGGCGGAGAAGAAGATTTATTCAAAGGTTTTGATTTTAACCAATAGTATGCTCCCCACTTTTTACGACTTCTTCACGCTTCATGCCTTCTGAGCAGAAAATTATATATCTAGATCATAACGCCACCACCCCCCTGAGGCCGGAAGTCTTGGAGGCGATGTTGCCTTATCTCCGGGACCAGTTCGGGAACCCCAACAGCACGTATCGTTTGGGACAGCAGTCGCGTAAGGCCGTGGAAAAGGCGCGGTCCCAGGTGGCCGCTCTGATCGGGGCTGAGTTTCCGGATGAGGTCGTTTTCACTTCTTGCGGATCTGAGGCGGATGCCTTGGCCATTCAAGGGGTTTCTCGGCTTTCCAATAATGGGGCCGGACCTCAAAAACATTTCATCACTTCTCAAATAGAGCACGATGCCGTATTGGAAAGCTTTAGGATCGTCAGAGCTCAAGGGGGAGAGGTGAGTGTCGTGAGGGTGGATAGGCATGGGAGCGTGGACCTTGAGGAAATTCGGTATCATTTGAGAAAGGACACACGTCTGGTCTCCATCATGTTCGCCAACAACGAGGTGGGAACGATACAGCCGATTCAAGAAATCACTCACCTCTGCCGGGAGAAGGGAGTTTTATTCCATACGGATGCCGTTCAGGCGGTTGGGAAGATCCCATTTTCGGTGAAAGAACTGGGTCTGGATATGTTGTCTCTTTCCGGGCATAAACTCAATGCTCCTAAAGGGGTGGGGGCTCTTTATGTCCGCCGTAGGGTGAATTTGGTTCCCCTGGTGACAGGGCATCAAGAGAGAGAAAGGCGAGGAGGAACCGAGAACGTGGCGGGAATTGTGGGATTAGGGGAGGCTTGTGCCGTGGCTCAGAAAGAGTTGCCTATCCATCCTCGGGAATTTTTATGGATGCGGCAACGTCTGGAGCAAGGATTGCTGCGGTTGCCCAAAGCGCAGCTCAACGGCCACCCGACCTCTCGGTTGCCCAACACGGTTCATTTCTCTTTCGATGGGGTGGAGGGACATGCCTTGGTGGTGGGCCTGGATCTGGAAGGAATTTGCATCTCCAGCGGGCCGGCGTGTTCTTCGGGTTCTGTGGAGCCTTCTCACGTGCTCAAGGCGATGGGGGTTCCGGCCTCCGTGGCGGTGGGTTCGGTGAGGATTTCTTTAGGCTGGGGTAATACCCTTTCTGAGGTGGAAGAATTTTTAAAAATTTTCCCAAAGGTCTTGAACAAACAGAGAGAGGTTTTTAAAAACTTCGAACTTCGAACTTAGAACTTTTTGGGTCAATATGGTTTTCTATGATTTCTAAGCAAAAGAGAGCAGTGGTGGCAATGAGTGGAGGGGTGGACAGCTCGGT
>JACQJM010000088.1 GCA_016205045.1 Elusimicrobiota bacterium
ATGCGGGACACTACGGCTTTGTGAACGAAGAATTCAAGGCCATGTTTGATTGGTTTGATGGGCATAGAAGCAGGGGTCAGGGGTCAGGGGTCAGGGGTCAGTTCAGAAATCGAAATTAGGAGCCAGCACCCATACACCAAGTGCTGTTCTCACCCCTCGCCCCTCACCCCTCATCCCTCAAGACTTCGTCTTGGATAACGACGCCACATTGGAAATCATCGCCAAAACGGCCGTCAGTCAGGCAGAAGCGGGAGCCGATGTGATTGCTCCTAGCGCGATGATCGATGGACAAGTTCGGGCCATTCGGCGAGCATTGGATGGGTCTGGCTTTTCTCATGTTCCTATTTTATCCTACGCCGCTAAATACGCCAGCTCTTTTTATGGTCCTTTCCGCGAAGCGGCGGAGTCTCCCCCTCAATTTGGAGACAGAGCCACCTATCAGATGGATCCGGCCAACCGGCGTGAAGCCCTACGAGAAGTAGCTTTAGACATTGAGGAAGGAGCGGATATGGTCATGGTGAAGCCTGCCCTGGCCTATCTGGATGTGTTGCGAGAGGTGAAATGTAAATGGGATCTTCCCACGGCTGCTTATAGTGTGTCGGGAGAGTATGCCATGATCAAGGCGGCGGCACAAAAAGGGTGGATTGATGAGAAAAAGATGGCACTCGAGGTTTTAATTTCCATTAAGAGGGCGGGAGCAGATTTTATTCTGACTTATTACGCGGGCCAAGTGGCGGAATGGCTTAAGAGAGATTAAATGTCCTATACTGCTTTAGGGTTTTCTGTGCTGACGGTGTTTTGTTGGGCGGTGGGGGCGATATTTGATAAACTCGCTGTCAGACACTTGCCGCCCGCCGCTACATTTTACAGCCGATTTTATTTATTGTTTATTCTTTTGTTGCCCTTGCTGGTTCTGCAGTGGGATCCTACTCGGCGCGCCTTTTTAATGGCAGATCGAAACGCGGTATTTTTTGTTTTGGGCAGCGTGGCCTTCACTGTCTCCGGCCTTTTTTTCTATTTTCATGCCCTCTCGGGATTGGACGCCTCTCAAGCCATTCCTTTGTGTGCCAGCTATCCTCTCTTGACGTTTTTTTTGTCTCTCTTTTTTCTGGGAGAGTCTTTTACGTGGAGTAAGTTGATGGGAACTTTGATGGTGGTGGGAGGGATTTTTTGCTTAACGCGATGACAGATGAGTCGAGAGTGGAGAGTCTAGAGTCATGAGTTCAAAGGTCATTCAGAAGCCAGAAGATCGTGACTCGCGACCCACGACTCACGACTCACAACTCACCCAGAGTGCCGGCCCTAAATCGATTAAACTTTTTGAGAAGGCCCAAAGAGTCTTGGTTGGAGGAGTGAATTCTCCCGTGAGAGCTTTTAAGGCAGTGGGGGGCACTCCGCTTTTTATCCAAAAAGCTAAGGGAAGTCAGATCCAGGATGTGGATAGACGGTGGTACACGGACTTATGCCTTTCGTGGGGGCCGCTGATCTTGGGGCATGCCCATCCGCGAGTGGTGATGGCGGCTCAAAAAGCCCTTCGGGAAGGCAGTACCTTCGGAGCCCCTAATCCACGCGAATTTTTCCTGGCTCAGATGATTTCTGAAGCGCTTCCTTCTATGCAACGCATGCGTTTTACCAACTCGGGAACGGAAGCGGTGATGAGCGCGCTCCGTCTGGTCCGGGCCTGCACGGGACGGAACAAGGTGATCAAATTTGCAGGGTGCTATCATGGCCATGTGGATGCTCTTTTAATCAAGGCGGGGTCCGGGGCCACCACTCTGGGAATTCCTGATTCAGCGGGAGTTCCGTTGGCGTGGACTCAGGAAACCCTCAGTGTTCCCTATAATTGTCCTGAGGCTGTTGAGGAGGCCTTTGCGCGGTGGGGGAAAGAGATCGGCGGGGTGATTGTGGAACCCGCTACGGCCAACATGGGAGTGGTGCTGCCCAAGCCTGGGTTTCTTAAATTTTTGAGAGAGATTACATCTCGGTATAAGGCGCTGTTAATTTTTGATGAGGTGGTGACGGGGTTCCGTTTGGAGTATGGAGGAGCTCAAACCGCTTTTGGGATCGAGCCGGACATGACTTGTTTGGGAAAAATTATCGGGGGCGGGTTTCCCATGGGTGCCTATGGCGGCAGAAAAGAAATCATGGAGAATGTGGCTCCTCTGGGACCGGTGTATCAGGCGGGTACCCTTTCGGGAAATCCGGTGGCCATGGCGGCCGGGATCGAGACACTATCCTTGTTAAAAAACAAAAATCCCTACGCTCACTTGGTGCGGTTAACCACGTGGCTGGCGAATGGAATTAGGGAGAGAAGTTTGCGTTTTGGGATCCCCGTGCAGGTGAACCAGGCAGCGTCTCTTTTAACGATTTTTTTTACCGAGCATGTGGTGACGGATTGGGAGTCCGCTAAAACCGCAGACACCCAGCGTTTTGGACAGTTTTTCCATCACATGCTGGGTCAAGGAGTTTATCTGCCGCCCGCCCAGTTTGAGGCGGCATTCCTGTCTACGGCCCACACGCCAAAAGATATTGAGAAAGTGTTGCAAGCGGTGGACAAAGCGTTCGAGAAAATTACATCTGTGTGGGAGAAGAAACGCCCAGCAGTTCCAGCCCCTTCTCGATCAAAAGACGTGTCCCCTCGCAGAGTGCCAACCGCGCTTTAGAAAGCTCCGCATTTCCTTCATCCACCACCCGATGCTTCTCATAAAAAGGATTAAAAAGTCCCGCCAGATCCATAAGATAAGTGGTGAGGTGATGGGGAGATAGATCTGTCGCGCAGGTTTTTAACACTTCCGGAAACCACGCCAGTCTTACCAACAGAGCCCGTTCCTCAGTCTCTTTGAGAACTTCCAGGTTCCAGGTTCCGAGTTCCAAAGATTTTTCCCTCTCCCCTTGTGGGAGAGGGTGGGGTGAGGGGATCATCACCAGGTTTTTCTTTTGAGCTTCTCTAAAAATAGAACAGATGCGGGCGTGCACATACTGAACCGTGTAAACGGGATTTTCTTGAGATTTCTTTTTGGCCAGCTCCAGGTCAAAGTTGAGATGGGAATTGGGGCTGCGCATCGCAAAGAAAAACCGGCAGGCGTCTTTTCCTACTTCCTCCATCAGCTCGTGAAGCGTCACAAACTCTCCTGCCCTTTTGGACATCTTGACTACCACATTTCCCCGAGTGAGGTGGACCAACTGATGGACGATGGGCTGGAAGGCGTCCGGATGACCCAGGGCCCCAATCGCGGCTCGCATGCGCGGGACATAGCCGTGGTGGTCCGCTCCCCAGATAGTGACGAGTTTGCGGTATCCCCGGCGGAGTTTGTCCCGATGATAGGCAATATCGGGAAGAAAGTAGGTGGGGCGTTTGTCGCTGCGGATGAGCACGCGGTCTTTATCATCTTCCCCTTGCGAGGAAGAACCAAACCAGACAGCGCCATCTTTCTCGTAGGCCATCCCGTTCTGCTTGAGGTAATTTAAGGTCTCCTCTAAAGCGTTTTTTTGGTGGAGGTCCGACTCCCGAAACCATCGATCGAAATGTACCTCAAAAGCGTCCAGGTCAGATCGCTGCAGCTCCATAAAATACCGGATTCCCGCTTGGGCCCATTCTTCCGCCGACCAGTTTTTGGATTCTTCGGGAAATTTTTGTGCGGCTTCCCGTATATTTTCGCCCAGGTAGCCTTTTTCCGGAGGCAGCCGGTCCTGTTTGCGGGCTTGAAGTGATTTTCCCAACAGGTCCACCTGTGTTCCCATGTCGTTGACATAGAACTCGGTGGATACTTTGTGGCCCAGAAGTTTTAGGATTCGCGCCAAGGAGTCTCCCAGGGTGGCGGCCCGACCGTGGGCCAAGTGCAGGGGTCCCGTGGGGTTGGCGGATACAAATTCAATCAGAAAAGAATCTTGGGCTTTTTCTTGGCGGCCATATTCTGCAGGATTGTTTAAAAGTGTTTTTAGATTTTCCACAAGAGAAGAAATTTGAAAGGTGAAGTTATCAAATCCGGGAGGGCAAGCTTCCACGCTGGCGAATCCCTGAGCTGCCTTATCGAGAAGCACTGCCAGTTTTTGGGAAATTTCTAAAGGATTTTTCTTGAGTTCTTTGGAAATTTTCAGCGGCCAACTCAGGGATACATCCCCTTTGAGATGAGCGGGGATGGGGGCCAAAGGGAATTCTTCGGGCAGCGCCAAGCCGTGCTCTTTAGCCCAAGGAGCTAGAGCGGTACGCAGGAGAAGGCGGAGCTTGTGAAAAACCATCTACCGATGGGCCGCGTGTTTTTTGGGGTGGGAGGAGTTCTTCCAATGAACCTTGGGAGCATCCCGGTACAGTTTGTCTAAAGCATAGAAATTCCTAGCTTCCGGGTGCATCAGATGGATGAGGAGTCCCCCGTAATCTAAGACCTTCCATAGTCCGCTCTTGGAACCCTCATGGTGCAGCAGGCTGATGCGGTTTTCTTCTAAAACGGAAGAGATCTTGTTCTCCATCGCCTCCATTTGCGCGGGAGAGTCAACGCTGACGATCAAGAGATAGTCCGCCAGAGAGGTGACACCCTTCAAGTGAACCAATTCGATTTTCTCTCCTCCTTTGTCATCAGCCGCCTGGGCGGCCAGAACCGCTAAAGGTTTAAAACGCCGTGCCATGAGCGGTTTTTAGACGGTTCTTGAGAGTTTCTTCCTCTAGGTGTCGGATGTTCTCCAGGCAAGAACTGGCCAATTTAGCCAAGGTGAGCAGGGTGATGGTGGTTTCATTTTTCTCTTGAGAGGATAAAGGAGAGGAAGACTCAAATAAAAAGTAACCCTGGATTCCAGAGGCTCCCGGCAGTCCAACCAGGTAAGCCGAAGGGCTGAGCCAACGGTTGAAAGAGGAGGGAACCGGGGGAGGAACGTTGGAAAGTTTCTGAGTCAATTTTCCTTCCCTCGAGACGAATTCCCAATCTTGATTGAACTCATTATAGAGGAAAGCCTCGCCGGACCAAGCCCCTTCCAATCCCGAAACAATTTGCTTGAGGGCTTGGGTGAGGAATTCCTGACTGGAAGCATAGCGTTTAAGAATGTGGGTGCTGAAGTCGGCAAGGAGGGTGAGCTCTTGCGTGGTGCGACGCAATCGTTGGGAGAGGATGCGAACCAATTCCACAAAGAAGCTGATGGTCGTTTTAGGCTGCGATTTCAACCACTGAAAAAGATTTTTCTTTTCCAGTTGAAACAACAGGGTGGGCGTATGGGCGGCTACGGCCCTAGCGGAACGCGGCACCTCCTCAATCAGGGCCATTTCTCCCAAAAAATCTCCTGGACCCAGAAGAGCCAGCGGCTTAACGGATTCTTCCTTTCCCTTGCTTTTCTTCTCGATCCGTACGGACCCTTCTCCCACGATAAAGAGGCTATCTCCCCGGGAGCCTTGCTCGAAAATGACTTCCCCCGAAGAAAAAGAAAGAGGGTGCAGGAACTCGCTGAATTCTTTGAGTTTTTTAGGAGGAATGCGCTGGGAAAAGGAAAGAGATTTGAGAGTTTCTATTTTCTTTTGAGATTCCACGGTCAGAGCTCAAACAACGGCGGCTGCGGAGCGTCCCCCCAAGAGGGATTTGATGGCCTCGGGGCTATGGGCTTTAGAAAGACCTTCTTCGGATGAGATCTGCCCCTGACGGATCAGTTCGGCGATGGAACGATCCATGGAAACCATCCCGAATTTAGCCCCCGTCTCGATGGCGTTGTAGATCATGTGTGTCTTTCCTTCCCGGATCAAGTTGGTGATAGCGGGGGTAGCGACCATGAGTTCCCGGGCTGCCACGCGCCCCCGGCCATCTTGGCGAGGAAGAAGAATTTGGGAGATGACCCCTTGGAGGGTGGCTGCCAGCTGAACCCGAATCTGCTGTTGCTGATGGGGAGGAAAAACATCGATGATTCGGTCAACGGTGGAGGGAGCATCTTGAGTGTGGAGAGTTCCGAAACAGAGATGGCCCGTTTCGGCCGCGGTGATCGCCAATGAAATAGTTTCCAGATCTCGCATTTCTCCCACCAGGATCACGTCCGGGTCCTGACGCAGGGAATGGCGCAGTGCATCGTTAAAAGATTTGGTTTGTTGCCCCACCTCCCGCTGGCGGATGATGGATTTCTTGCTTTCATACACAAACTCAATGGGATCTTCGATGGTAAGGATATGATCGGTATATTTTTGGTTGATGAGCTCTATCAGACAAGCCAGGGTTGTGGACTTTCCCGCCCCGGTGGGACCCGTGACCAAAACTAATCCACGCGGCAGCTCTGAAAGGTTGATCATGGGAGGGGTCAACTTAAGATCCTCGGGGGCTGGGATTTTAGAAGAGATGACGCGCATCACCGATTCCACGCCGTTTTTCTGTAGAAGCACATTCATGCGGAACCGGGAGAAATTGGGAATAGCAAACGAGCAGTCCAGTTCCCACTTTTCCTCGAATTTGGTGCGTTGCTCTTCATTGAGGGCGGAGTAGACGAGGCGTTTGGATTCTTCCAGGGTGATCATGGAAAATCCCGGAATTTCCATGACCTCCCCATTGAGACGCATCATGGGGGGCTTCCCAATCACCAGATGAATATCGCTGGCGCCTTTTTCTACGGCTGTCTTCAGGATTTCAACCAATTCCGCCATAGTTTTTGCCGGGGCTATTTTAGCAAATAATCGGAACCCAAGATGATGCTCACATCAACAAAGCGTTGAGGGTCTATCTCGGTCCACACCTCTTTGTCTTGGAACTCCGCGAGCTGCTGTATTTTCAGGGCCGCGGCCCAATCTCCCGAGCGATCTAAAAGTTTTGTCTCAGGGATAAGGGATTTATAATTGCCCGTGTAAACCACATCGATTCCTTGCATGCGCAAATTTTTGGTGAGCTCCTGCCCCAGCCGGGCTTTTCCGGAGCCATTGAGAATTTCTACGGCGACTGCTTTGTGGTCCTCCCGGGAGACGGGGGATTTTCCGAAACGCCGGATCAAAAGAGGGATCTGTTCCGCCTTCTCTGGCAATGAAGCGGGACGGATATTTTGGGGTGGAATTTGAGTCGCCTCTATGCCGAGTAGTAAAAGATCATAAAGGCCAATGCCCGAGTTTTGTTGTCGGATGTCGTGGGCGATCTTCCACACTATTCCGTGAGAAGCCGAATGCCGAGTCCATCCGGACAGAAAGTTTTTGATGTGTTTAGTAAAACTTTCCGCAGAAAAGGTGAGTTGAGGATAGTTTAAAACGAGAGGGGAAAAGGAAGTTCCCGGATTCTCTTGCAAAAGTGCGTTTTTTAAAGCAGCTATCCCCTCACCCGCAGAGTGTTTTGGGTGTTTTCTCGAACCAGATGAGAAGAGAACCGGCTTAGGTTTCTCGATAAAAACAAGATCCAGGGTTTGGGTTTGGGGTCCGTAGTTTAAAAATAAAGAGGGCTGAGCATAAAGAACTCCTTGGATTTCGCGGGAGGAGAGCCGGGGGGCGATGGAAGAATGGGCATGAAGAAAGCTGGCGATGAGGCAGAGGAGGGCGACACCCGCGAGCATTTTTCGCTCCGCCTGAGAAGCTCTTAAGAGTGGCGCTGGTATTGTTTCCATAGCGAGAGAGTTAAAGGATGCAACCACTGACCCCGAGATTGTACATATTTCATCTTGGTCCGAATGGCCATTTTCATGGCGCGATTCAAATCATGAAGAGCGATTTTGTGCAGGGTGCGGGCTTCCTTAAAATCTCTGTCTTCTGAAGCGATATCCGCTAAGTAGAGGATTTTTTCCAGGGTGGTCATGCGGGGTCTGCCCAGGGTGTGATGCCGAATGGCGTTGAGGATCTGAGAATCTATAATGCCGAATTTTTTCCGCGCTATATCGGCGCTGATGGTGGCATGGGCCAAAATCGGCTGATGGGAAAGAGCTTGTTTCTTTTGAGGTATTTTCAAGCGCCGGCGTTGGGCATAAGCCACCATGCGGGGGAGGGAAAGGGACCGCCCCGCGTCATGGAGTAACGCTGCGATATGGGCCTTATGAATATCCTGGTGATGCTTTCGGGCCAATGTCTGCGCCAGTTGGGAAACGGCGAGGGTATGGCGGTATCGGTTGGGGTGAAGATGCGATTTAAGCCAGGCATGGATGGGTTGGTCGTAGAGGCCTTTTTTATGGATATATCTCCATACCGTCTTAGGAATGGAAGGGGGATGTTCTCCGTTTTGCAAGGATTCTCTGATTCGAGTGGAGGAAATGTCCGGGAAGAGTCCAGG
>JACQJM010000089.1 GCA_016205045.1 Elusimicrobiota bacterium
TCGCTACCCTAGCAGGGGATGGGTGGAGTGAGGGAAGCCGAGGGGCGAACCGGGAGGCAGGACCCCTGGGCAATATACCCGGAAATTTTCGGCACACCCGATAAAGGTGTATTTCTAAACCTGCATTCCATCATCCTATGAAAAAAGAAAATACAGAGAATATAACCACTCTTCTTAAAGAAAATAGGCTTTTTCATCCCCCCATTGCTTTTAAAAAAGCGGCTCATATATCCGGTTTTTCAACTCTTCAAAAGCTCAAGAAAACCGGACAAAAGAATCCAGAGCTCTTTTGGGCTCAACAAGCTAAAAATTTAAAGTGGATCAAACCCTTTAAAAAAACACTGGTTTGGAATCCACCTTTTGCCCAGTGGTTCTTAGGAGGAAAAATAAATGTTTCCGAGAACTGTTTGGACCGCCACCTCACCACATTCCGCAAAAACAAGGCAGCCATTCTTTGGGAAGGAGAACCAGGGGATACTCGTACCCTCACCTATGCGGAGCTTCACCGGGAAGTGTGCCGATTTGCCAATGTTTTAAAATCTCTGGGTATCTCCAAAGGAGATCGTGTTTCTATTTACCTGCCCATGATTCCGGAGCTACCCATCGCCATGTTGGCCTGTGCGAGAATAGGCGCCACCCACAGCGTCATTTTCGGAGGATTTTCCTCGGAGGCTTTGAAGGAACGCAACGTAGACGCTCAAGCCAAACTATTGATCACCGCAGACGGTGGGTATCGCAAAGGTCAAATCGTTCCTCTCAAAATCAATGCGGATTCAGCCGTAACCGGATCTCCCTCCATTGAAAAAGTGGTGGTGGTGCGCCGCACAGGAGAGTCCGTCCCCATGGTCTCTGGTAGGGACTTTTGGTGGCATGATCTCATGAAATCTGCTTCCCCTCATTGCCCTCCTGAACCTCTGGATTCAGAGCATCCTCTTTTCATCCTTTACACCTCGGGATCCACCGGAAAACCCAAAGGGGTACTGCACACCACTGCAGGCTACCTCACGCAGGCCGCTTGGACCACTAAACATATCTTTGATCTCAAAGAAGAAGATACCTACTGGTGCACCGCGGATATCGGATGGGTCACCGGACACACCTATATTGTGTATGGCCCACTGGCTAATGGAGTTACGACCGTTATGTATGAGGGAGCCCCTCTTTATCCTCAACCCGATCGTTTCTGGGAATTGGTTGAAAAATATAAGGTCAATATTTTTTACACGGCCCCTACTGCGATTCGCACATTCGTCAAGTTTGGAGATGAATGGCCCAACAAACATGACCTGTCTTCTCTGAGATTATTAGGGACCGTAGGAGAGCCCATTAACCCACAGGCTTGGCTTTGGTACCATAAGGTGATCGGAGGGAGTCGCTGTCCTATTGTAGATACCTGGTGGCAAACCGAAACGGGAGCCATCATGATCAGTCCCCTTCCAGGGGCCACGCCTTTAAAACCAGGCTCAGGAACACTGTCTCTTCCCGGAATTCAAGCCGAGGTGGTGGATAAAACGGGAAAACCGGTAGCTTCCGGCCAAGGAGGTTACTTGGTCATTCAAAAACCCTGGCCTGCTATGCTGCGCACGATTTATGGAGATTCGGAAAGATTCAAAAAACAGTACTGGAGTCAGATCCCTGGGATTTACTTCACAGGAGATGGGGCCCGCAAGGACAAAGATGGGTATTTCTGGATCATGGGCCGCATCGATGATGTCATCAAGGTATCCGGACATCGTTTAGGTACCGCCGAAATTGAGAGCGCCCTGGTTTCCCACCCTAAGGTGGCTGAAGCAGCGGTGGTGGGCAGGCCCGACGAAATTACGGGAGAAGGAATCGTCGCCTTTGTCACCCTGCAAGGGGGTGTTCAGCCAGAGCCGGCACTGAGCGAAATATTGCGAGAACATGTTTCCAAAACAATAGGCTCGGTGGCTAGACCGGCAGAAATCCGCTTTACCGATACCCTTCCTAAAACCCGATCCGGAAAAATCATGCGACGTCTTCTTAGGGAATTAGCCACCTCTCACCAAGTCAAAGGAGATGTAACCACCTTGGAAGATTTTTCCGTCCTTACCAAACTACAAACGTCTTATGAAGAAGAGGAAGGTTAACGGCAGTTCTAAGTTCTAAGTTCTAAGTTCTAAGTTCTAAGTTCTAGGTTCGAAGTTCTAGGTTCGAAGTAATAAAGATGCCCGAGAAAATAGATATAAGGGTCAAAATATTCAAAATCAGGATGTCGGAACGGTGTTTTCGATTCAAACCGGATGCCCTAGGCTCACATGCCCCTCACACACCCGGCGTGTATGAGTTTGTGACATTCGATTCCCAACAACAACCAAAAATAGTGTACATAGGGTTGGCGTTGGACCTGACCATTCAAGAATGTCTCAGGGACCATCTTCTCAATAAAAGAGAGCCCACCGCCACTCAGCTTTTTTCCAAGTATCCCAACATATATTTCGATTATGTCACTCAAGCCAACATCAAAATACCCATGGAGTGGAAGGATATTGCGGGAGAATTAATCCAAAAAAATAAACCCGAACTCAATGGGTCTGCACCCATCCCCTCTTCCGGAAAACATCAAAAAATAGAGATAACTGAGGAATAAAAACCATGGATACTCTGCAAGCTCCTTCTCTACACCCCAATCTTGCCCGCTTCCTGTCCGGCTCACCCAAAAAGATGTGGCTGGGAGGTAAATGGGTGGAGTCTTCACAGGGGAAAAAATTCAAAACGTATAACCCCGCCACGGGAGAAGTTTTGGCTGAAGTCTATGAAGCCACCCCCACCGATGTCAACCTTGCCGTAAAGGCGGCTCAGGAAACATTTGAGAAAGGTTCGTGGCCTAAGCTTAATTCTGCAGAGAAAGCTAAGATTTTATGGAAAATTGCTGATTTAATCGAGAAAAATATAGATGAACTTTCGCAGTTAGAAACCCTCAATAATGGAAAAGTCCTCCGAGAGGCCCGCTATGCGGACCTGCCCATGGTGATCGAAAACTTCAGGTATTTTGCCGGCTGGACCACCAAAATTTCTGGAGAAACATTTCCCACCACCACCCCCTATGCCCCCAAAGCCCAAGCATTTACTTATACGGTGCGGGAACCCGTAGGGGTGGTGGCCGCCATTGTTCCCTGGAATTTTCCCCTGCAAATGGCGGCCTGGAAATTGGCTCCAGCCTTAGCCTGCGGCAACGTGGTGTTGCTCAAACCTGCGGAACAAACTCCCCTCTCCACCTTGAGATTGGGAGAACTGATGGAAGAGGCGGGACTTCCTCCCGGAACTGTTCAGATCCTTCCCGGAGGACCAGATACCGGAAAAGCATTAGCTTCCCATCCCCACGTGGATAAAATCTCTTTCACCGGTTCCACCGAAGTGGGCAAGGAAATTGTGAAGATGTCTGCGGGAAATTTAAAACGTGTCTCTTTGGAGTTGGGAGGCAAATCTCCCCACATTATCCTGGCAGACGCCGATCTGGATACCGCCATCAAAAGCGCTTATATGGGTGCCTTTTATAACCAAGGCCAATGCTGCTGCGCTGGCTCCCGCGTCTTCGTGGAGAAGAAAGTTTTTGAGGCGGTGACAGAAAAACTTGTAGAACGTGCCAAAAAAGTACGCTTGGGCCCTGGTCTTGATCCCAATACTCAAATGGGTCCTCTAGTTTCAGAAGAGCAGCGGAACCGGGTGGAAGGCTATATCCAATCTGGGAAAAAAGAAGGAGCCAAACTCCTTTGCGGAGGAGACAGACCCTCTCAATTCAAAGGCTACTTTATGAATCCTACCGTTTTCGTGGATGTGAAAGATGAAATGCACATCGCCCAAGAGGAAATTTTTGGTCCGGTGGCCACGGTCCTTCCCTTTGATTCTCTGGAAGAAGTTATTCAAAGAGCCAATGCCACTCCTTATGGATTAGCCGCAGGGGTTTGGACTAAGGATATTAAAAAAGCGTTCAAAGTCACCCAGGCCCTAAGGGCGGGAATCGTCTGGATCAACACTTTCAACTGTGCTGACCCCACTTTCCCCTGGGGAGGATTTAAACAAAGTGGCTGGAACAGGGAGACCGGCCATGAAGCCATCCGTCTCTACACCGAAACCAAAGCGGTTTGGGTAGATTTGAATTAATGATTTTCACCACCTCTGCCATCTGCCTCTCTAGAAAATCTATCTCTGAGTTTGATCGCTGGGTAGTTCTCTACACTGAAACTTTGGGCAAACTACACACCCGTTTCACGGGTGTTTCCAAATCCACCTCTAAACTGAAAGCCTTGACCGAACCTTTCGTCTGGGGAGATTACAGAATTTACCTCCGCCCAGGAGCTCCTTCAGGGCGCGTGATTGGAGGAAAAATAAACTCCTCTTTTCCTAAAATTCGTAAAAATTTACAACTGATCCCTCAAGCCATGGCTCTTTGTGAACTGATGTCCAGACTAACACCCGAACATCAACCCAGTATTCCCAAACATAACCTACTTCTAGAAGCTCTTAACGCTCTCGAGTTCACCCCTTCTCCTTGGATTGTGCCCGCTTACACCACACGACTTCTTCAACTAGCCGGCCTAGGGCCTACCCCCTATCAAGACAAACAAATATGGATGTATATTCAAAACTCCCCTTGGGATGTACTTTGCCGATGGAATAAAGGAAGTTCCCAGCTACAAGAGATCCAGACTCACCTAGACCATATTCTGGAACAACATCTGGATTCCCCCTTGAAAACTAGAAGTTTTCAATTAACTGCTTGTGAAACGTGAAACGTTAGATGTAAGATGTAAAGACTTTAACTTTAATCCAAGGTATCGTTCTTTTCACATCTCACATTTCACATCTTACGAGACAATATAATGACTTTTCAGGAGATTATTGCGACCTTAGAACGCTACTGGGCCAAGCAGGGATGTCTTCTGCTCCAGCCTTATGATCTAGAAAAGGGAGCTGGAACATTCAATCCCGCCACTTTTTTTGGAGTTCTTACGGAAAAACCCACCCGTGTGGCCTATGTGGAACCCTCCCGCCGTCCCACTGACGGCCGCTATGGTGAAAATCCCAACCGTTTGAGCCGCTATTATCAGTACCAAGTCATCCTTAAACCAGCCCCTTCTCAGATTCAGACCCTTTATCTTAATTCTCTAAAGACTATCGGCTTAGACCCTAAGCGTCATGATATCCGCTGGATCGAAGATGATTGGGAGTCTCCCACCTTAGGGGCCTCGGGAGTAGGATGGGAAGTCTGGGCCGATGGAATGGAAATTACCCAGTTCACTTACTTTCAACAAATGGCCGGAAGCTCTCTTTTCCCCATCTCCGTAGAGATCACTTACGGACTGGAACGTTTGGCTCTGTTTTCCCAGAAAAAAAAGAACGTCTACGATCTCGCCTGGAATGAATATTGGACCTACGGTCAGGTTCACCTAGATTCAGAAAAACAATTCTCCCGTTATAACTTTGAAGAAGCCGATGTTACCATCCTGCGCAATCACTTTGAAAATTATGAAAAAGAAGCCATCGCTCTGACACAGAAAGGTCTTTATCTTCCCGCCTATGATCTCACCATGAAATGTTCCCATGCGTTTAACCTTATGGAAGCCAGAGGTGTGATCTCGGTCACGGAAAGAACGGAGTTTATCACCCGCATCAGAAACTTAGCCAAACGGGTAGCTCAAACTTATCTAAAATCTGCTGAGAAAGAATCCGCCCTAAAATAATGCAGAAAACAAAAGACGCTCTGCTAGAGATCGGAACGGAACATCTTCCAGCTCGTTTTATTGCCTCCACCCTAGAACAGATCCGGACTCGGACTCGGAAAATACTCGCTGAAAAATCTTTAAAATGCAAAGACATTCAAACTTTGGGAACCCCCAGACGGCTCACGCTAATCTTATTGGGGTTAGAAGAGTATTCTGAGCCTATGATTCAATACGCCTATGGCCCCAAAGCTTCTTTGTTAAAAGATAATCAGGGAAATTATACCCCTCAAGCCATCGGATTTGCTAAAGCTCAAGGAATCTCCGTGGAGGAATTAGAAGTAAAAGCCACTTCTAAGGGAGAATTGCTCGCCACTAAAAAAAGCCAACCCGGAATCTCAGCGCTCAAAATTCCTCCCAATCTTTTTCTTTCCATTCTCTCCAGCTTAACTTTTCCCAAAAAAATGGAGTGGGAAGAAACTCATATCCAGTTTGTCCGCCCAGTTAGAAACCTCTTGGCTCTCTATGGAAAGAAAAAAATTCTTTTTGAATGGGCGGGAGTAAAATCAGGAACCAAGGCTTTGGGTGTTCTCTCTACGGGAAATAAAACCATTTCTATTCCCGAGGTCTCGCGATATCTGACGCTTCTTAAGAATCGTTGCCTTCTCATTGATCCTGAACAAAGAAAAGAGGCAATAATCCAAGGATTAGACCAAACGGTAAAAAAATTTGGGTACCACTGGCTTAAGGATCCGGAATTAATCCATGAAATCACCTTCTTAACAGAATATCCCACGCCGCTCCTAGGGCAATATTCCTTAAAATTCCTAAAACTTCCTAGACAACTTTTACTGACCGTTCTAAAAAAACAGCTGAAATTATTCCCCGTACTGGATGCTCAGAATCAAATTCAACCCTATTTCGCAGGGATAAGGGATGGTATTTCAGAAGGCCAAAAAGAGGTTCAAGAAGGTTACGAAAGAGTCGTAGAAGCCCGTTTCAGTGATGCGGCTTTCTTTATAGAGAAGGATCACAGAATCCCATTGACCGGGATGCGGGAGAAACTTAAAAAGGTGACTTATCATTCCTCTCTGGGAACCATGTACCAGAAATCCGAGAGAGTAATTGCCCTGACCGCCGAACTTTGCGATCACCTAGACAAAGCAAATAACATAGACTCCTCACTCGCTAAACAGATTGCCGAGCTTTGTTATGCCGATCTTGTTTCTGAAGTGGTCAAAGAATTTCCAGAATTGCAAGGGACCATGGGAGGAGAGCATGCTCGGTTATCCGGACTCTCTGAAGCCATAGCTCACGGCATACAAGATTTTTACAAACCCACCGCCTCCGGAAACGATCTGCCACAGGACACTGAAGCAGCCATTGTTTCTTTGGCGGGAAAATTGGATTCCATCGTGGGCAATTATGTCGTAGGGAATATTCCTTCGGGAAGCGAAGACCCTTACGCTTTAAAACGCCAAGGAACCGGAATTATTCGAATTGTTCTTGAAAAAAACATCCCCATAAATTTGAAACAGGCCACAGCGAAGGCCCATGAACTTGTGTTAGAAAACCTTTCTGGAGACGCCACTCAAGAACAAAAAGAAGCCACAGGAGCAGTTTGGTTCTTTTTATGGGATAGAGCCCAAACTTATTTTGAGGAAAAAGGATATACTTTCGATGAAATAGAAGCCATTAACACCTTTGATGAAAACGATCCTACCCCACAGGAATATCCTATCGAAAACTTGCTTAAAACGTATAGAAAACTACGCGCCCTTCATGACATTAGAAAACAGCCGGAGTTCAATTCCCTCGTGCTCATTTTCAAACGAGCCTCCAATATTTTGAAACAGAATAATTATATCCCCAATGGAAGCAATTCCAATCCTCAACTATTTTGCGAGGAAGCCGAGCGAACCCTCCATGAAAATCTAGAAAAAGTCAGGGCTCTGGTTTCGAACAAACTCCAAGAAGAAGAATTCATAGAAAGTCTAAAAATAATGGTGGCACTGAAAGAACCTCTGGATGATTTTTTTAATAAAGTAATGGTGGTAGTTGAGGATAAAGATTTGAAAGAGAATCGCCTCAAACTTCTGCATAACCTGGTCGGCCTGTTTAAATCTATTGCCGATCTCTCCAAACTTCAAGCCTGAACCAAGAATTATGAACACTCTTTCATCCTTCATCCTTTACGCTTTGATATTTTCATCCCTCCTTTTTCAACCTTCATCCTTTTCTTTTGCCCAATCACTGACTCCCGCCATGGAACAGTGCGTGGCCAATGGCATCGACAATATCTTCATGATGCAATTCGACAAATCCGAACAAGAATTTGACCGATGCCTTAAGGAGAATCCTCAACACCCTTACGGTCATTTTGCTAGAGCCCTCAGCCGCTGGGCCCGCTACATGTATGATACAGAGCAGGATCAAGCAGACCTGATTCCTGAATTTGAAAAAAGAATAGAAGAAGCCATCAAAATATCCAACACCTGGATAGACCAACACCCTAACGATGCCCGAGGACTCCTGAGCTTAGGTGGTATTTATGGGTTGGCCAGTCGGTTGGATGTCATTCAAAAAAATTGGCTGCGCGCTTATTTCCGAGGCAGGAAAGCGATACGCCACACCCGCCTCTCACTTAAAAAAGATCCTCAGCTTTATGACGCCTATATGGGAATCGGCATGTACGACTATTACTCCGATGCCCTGCCACGTTTTATAGGTGTCTTGAGCCGTATCGTTCTTCGAGGAGATAGAAAACGAGGAATAGAGGAGCTTAAAATCGCTGCGGAAAAAGGGACCTACACTCAATTAGCTTCTAAACTGATCCTAATAGAAATCTATACCGAAGACCCATGGGGAGCAAAAAATGCTCAGGAAGCTTTAGGAATGGTCCGCTCTGTGCGGGCAAAATATCCCTCTTCCTCTTTGTTTCATCTGACGGAAATTATCTGCCATTACGAAGCCGGAGATTATGAGCGGGCGAAAAAGCTTTCGGAGGATTTCGTTATAAAAATCGAACAAAAAAAAGCCACTTATCGATTCCGAGACAGACCTAAAGCCTACGTATCTCTAGGCATGACTCTATGGGGTCTGAAGGATTTATCTCATGCCAAAGAAGCTTTTCAAAAAGCCATTCACTCCATGGGAAAAGGACCCAGTCGTTGGGGTAGTTGGGCGCACATCCGTCTAGGGCAATTAGAGGATATGGCGGATAATCGGGAAGAAGCAAAGAAATTATATCAGGAAGTTTTAAAAACCCAAGACTTCTGGGGATTTCACAAAGTCGCTAAAAAACTGATTTCCCATCCGTACCTCAAAGGCACTCCCCCTGGACCGATCCCCCCACCTTAGCTTTTGCCAAGCAAAAGCTAGTTCTAAGTTCCAGGTTCTAAGTTCCAAGTTTTTAAGGAAATTCCCTAGTTAACATAGAAACTTCGCACTTAGAACTTGGAACTGTCTCTAAAATGGGTATCCTACATGGATCAGAAAGTTCGGGCCTTCCGTTCCAAAAACAAAATCAAAAGTTCCCACGACTTGAGGTCGGAGCACCACACGAAAGGCAACCCCAGGGCCCAAGTGTAAATTCTTTATGTCAAAATATTTTGGCTCTGAAAACACGGTGGCCATATCTAAAAAGGGGCTGACTTCCAACTCACTGATGAAACGCAAAATAGGGGATTGAGAAATACGAATTCTTTCCTCCACGGTCGCCACCAATTTTCCTCGGTCCACGTAACGTCCTTCCCCCACCACCCTCAACCCGGTACTTTCCCCCACCACCGACTGGGCATAAAAAGGAAGCCTCTCTCCTGTTTGTTGTTGCACAAAAGTATACAACGCCGTGATATATTTTCCCTCTCCCTTCCAGTTGTAATAGTGTTTCATCTGAGCCGCATAAGTTTGGTAGGTGAAACTGCTGCCCATAGATCTTTGAGAGGTCAGAGCTGAAAGGGTGAGGTAACTGCCCAATCGAGGCACCACAGGATGATCCGTATCATCAAAAGTAACCGCCATGCGATGAGCTAAATATCCTTTTTGAATGGAGCTTTCATTAAACACGGAAGGAAATGCAGCCATCAAAGAAGGCAAGGTGGTGATGGGGCCACCATTCACGGACATTCCATAAAAACTATGGCTTAAATCAATAAACCACGATCGTCCCACAGGAAGCTCCCAAGTGAACTCTTCTCCAATGATTTCCTGGGTAAAAGTAGCCTGATTGCTTTCAGAAGAATTAGGGCCAAACCCATAAAA
>JACQJM010000001.1 GCA_016205045.1 Elusimicrobiota bacterium
AGGGGTCAGGGGTGAGGGGTGAGAATTTTTGAGCCTTTGATTTTTGTCTCTGTTCACTAGACCCTAACCCCTAGCACCCTTCGCAGTGCTTCGGGTACCAGCCGGGGCCCCAGAGGGGCCCAGCGTGCTAGCCCCTAGCCCCTGTGCTATTTTCGGCCACGGGGATTCTTTTTCATAAGCGGCGGCCGCACGAAGCAGCAGCTCTTCCTCAAAGGGTCTGCCTAAAATCTGCAATCCCACCGGCAAACCGCTAGAGGTCTGCCCGCAGGGGAAAGAGATGCCCGCAATCCCAGCCAAGTTGCAGGGAATAGTAAAAATATCCGAGAGATACATCTGGAGAGGGTCGGCCACCTTCTCTTTCAATTTGAATGCCGCGGTGGGCGAGGTGGGGGTGATCAACAGATCTACATCCCCAAACACATCTTCAAAATCTTTCTTAATCAACGTTCGCACCCTTTGAGCTTTACCATAATAGGCGTCATAATACCCGGAGCTGAGAGCATAGGTTCCCAACATGATGCGCCGTTTCACCTCGGGACCGAATCCCTGGCCTCTGGTTTTCTCGTAGACGTCCAGGAGACTGGTCCCATCTCCTTGATAACTCATACCGTAGCGAATCCCATCGTAGCGGGCTAGGTTGGCGGAAGCTTCGCTGGGAGCGAGGATATAGTAAGTCGAAACCGCGTACTGCGTGTGCGGCAGAGAAACTTTTTTAACGGGGAGCCCCATCTTTTTAAAAATAGAGATCGCCTCCTCCACTTTTTTACCTACCTCCTTATCCAGTCCCTCGATAAAATATTCTTCCGGCAGGCCTATCCGGATACCTTTCAGTTTCTGGTCCCAATCGGACAAATAATTTTTTGGAGGGGCCGGGGCTGACGTTGAATCGGAGGGATCATGTCCCGCGATCACGGAAAGAATGGTGGCACAGTCACGCACGGTGCGTGAAAAGGGTCCAATTTGATCCAGACTGGAAGCGAACGCGACCAACCCATATCGAGAGACTAATCCGTAGGTGGGCTTAAGCCCCACCACCCCGCACAACGCCGCAGGTTGACGGATAGAGCCTCCCGTATCCGACCCCAAGGACAGAGGAGACATCCCTGCCGCTACTGACGCGGCAGATCCCCCACTTGATCCTCCCGGCACGCATTCCAGATTCCAAGGGTTGCGCGTGGAAAAGTAGGCCGAGTTTTCTGTGGAAGAACCCATGGCGAACTCGTCCATGTTGGTTTTGCCAACAAAAACCGCGTCTTCGGCTTGCAGTTTCTTGACCACCGTGGCATCATAGGGAGCGACAAAACCCTTAAGAATCTTGGATCCGCATGTAGTCTCGGTTCCTTTGATGGTGATAAGGTCCTTGATCGCCACGGGCACCCCTGCCAAACGGCCCAAGGATTTCCCCTGAGAAATCTTTTCGTCCACTCTCTTCGCCTGGGTCAAGGCCTCTTCCTCTAAAACTTGAAGGAAGGCTTTCACTTTTCCATCCACCTTCCGGATCCGATCCAAACAGCCACGCACCACCTCCTCGGCCTTGAACTTCTTGGAGCGGACGCCCTCTACAATCTCAGCCGCGGACAATTCAAATAATCCCATTTTATTTAATACTAAGGAAATGAAGGGTGGCGCCAGATTTTACCCGACTGCCCCCGTGGGGAAGGGGGAGCCTTTTAGGGGGAAACTCGGGAGGTTTCCCTCCTCGGGGTTCGGGGGCAAGGGTAAAACTGGCGACAGGACCCTGAGTTTTCATTCAATCACTTTCTTGACTTTGAATAGGTCAAACTCTCTAACCGGAGCATTCTTCAAAATCGCCTCCCGATCTTCGAAAGGAAC
Source organism: Elusimicrobiota bacterium (assembly GCA_016205045.1). Lineage (GTDB taxonomy): Bacteria > Elusimicrobiota > Elusimicrobia > JACQJN01 > JACQJN01 > JACQJM01. Next base: position 1,834 of record JACQJM010000001.1, read on the forward strand.
TACTTTATCCTCTCGCATTACACTTTTCAGGCCCAATACCTGGGAAGTGGGTGGAACTTTGGAGGTGTCAAGCTTTTTGAGTTCCTCCATGGAGGTCAAGATGACTCGGAGCTGAGCCACGAGACGGTTTTTCTCTTCTTCTCCAAGAGTCAACCGCGCCAACTTCGCCACATGCTCTACTTCCTTTGTTGTTATTTCCATGGCCCCATCAAAGTACCTCTAAAGGCGCATACCTCAGCAAAAATTTTCTCTTATACCCATTCTCAAACTGAACCGTCACCTTCAACGTCTCTCCTGATCCCGACTGCTCCACCACCTTGCCCGCTCCGAACTCGGGGTGCTTCACCCGCATCCACATGGAAATCTTGCGGTATACCAAAGAAGAGTTGGGTGGAAGAATGTGCATCTCGGGGGGCGTTACTTTCCCGGTAGACGTTTCTGGCAAAAGTTGAGCCTCTAAAATAAACCGTGACGGCATATTGGAGTACACCTGGCCAAATATCCGGCGTGTGGAAGAGTAAGACAAAATCAAAAGATCCTTGGCCCGTGTCATGCCTACGTAACACAGTCTCCTCTCCTCCTCCAAATCCTCTGGAGATGAATTCGCGGCACCGATGGGAAAGAGTCCTTCTTCCAATCCCGTCAAAAAAACGGCGGGAAATTCCAAGCCCTTGGCCAAGTGCACGGTCATCAGGGTTACGGCGGACTGATTAGGGTCATAAGCGTCCAGGTCGGTCTGGAGAGAAACACTCTCCAAGTAGCCCGCCAAACTAGGAACATTCCCCGTGGCCAAAACGATCTCTTCAAACTCCTTGGCCGCATTGACCAATTCCTGGAGGTTATCCAGGCGTGACGCCGCCTCGAGATCGGTCTCCACATCTTCTTCCAACTGTTTCAAATAGCCCGATCGGTGTAAAATCTGCTCCAAAATTTGGGCGGGAGGCAGATCCGTCCTCTCTCGCAAATTCTCCAGAAGCCTCACCAAATCCTGAATCCCCCTGCGACTTCCAGGAGTGAGTCCCTCTATCATCAACTCCTGCCCCAACGCCTCTAGGAGTGACATCCCTCGATTCATGGCAAACTGCTGGATCTTTTCCTGACTGGTCTTTCCGATGCCGCGCTGAGGCACATTCAAAATGCGGGCGAGATTGATCGAATCGGAAGGATTCAGAAGAACGCGGGCATAAGCCAAAACATCTTTGACTTCTTTACGATCATAAAACCGAACAGTGCCGAAGAGCCGGTAAGCAATCTGGGCTCGCCTCAAGGCTTCTTCAAAAGAACGACTCTGGGCATTGGTGCGGTAAAAAATAGCCACATCACGCAGGCTTCCTCCTTCTTCTACCCACTCTCCGATGCGCTGGGTCACCCATCGAGCCTCTTGTGATTCCGTTTGCAGCTCTGTCACCACCACCGTTTCGCCATCCGGTCTTTCTGTCCATAGAGTCTTGGGCTTGCGAGAACGGTTGTTCTGAATCACCCGTGTTGCGGCGTTTAAAATATTGGGTGTGGAGCGGTAGTTCTGTTCCAGCTTCATCACCTTGGCATCAGAAAAATCTCTCTCAAATTCCAGGATGTTGCGTATGTCCGCGCCGCGAAATTTGTACACCGACTGGTCTTCGTCTCCGACGACGCAAAGCTGCCGGTGTTTGCCCGCCAACATCCGGGTCAAAACATACTGAGCGTGGTTGGTGTCCTGATATTCATCCACCAGGACGTGCATGAAATACTCCTGGTAATACTCCCGAATATCCTGGTGATCTCGGAGAAGCTCCACACACTTCATCAAGAGATCCCCAAAATCCACGCCTCCGGCCTGGGCTAACTTGGCTTGATATTTCTCATAGACCTTTGCTACCGTTTGACGGAAGGTTTCCCCTGAAGCCGCCGCATTGATAGCGTAAGACTGAGCGTCCAGAAGATCGTCCTTGGCCCTGGAAATCAGATGCACAAAAAGACTGGCCTTATTCTTTTGGTCCGTCAACCCCAGCTCCTTCAAAGCTTCTTGGACCATTTTTTTCTGGTCGTCGTCATCATAGATACTGAAATAGGGAGACAATTTCAGTAAACCGGCATGTTGACGCAAAAGTCGGGAAGCGAAAGAGTGGAAGGTGTACACCCACACTTTATGCCCTTCCCCCTGGACCAGACTCGAGATCCTCCGGCGCATTTCCTCCGTCGCTTTATTGGTGAATGTGATCGCCAAAATTCGTCCGGCCGGCACTCCCTGCGCTATCAGGGAAGCAATCCGGTGTGTGATCACGCGAGTTTTCCCGGTCCCCGCTCCCGCTAAAATGAGCAAAGGCCCCCCGCGATAGGCGGCGGCAGCTTTTTGCTCCGGGTTAAGAGAGTTTAAAAGAGAGGATAGGGCAGATTCTTCGGTGAGGCTGTCCGTAGAAATGGGATTTAATGGTTGCGATTCAGATGACATGGATGTCAATGTTTATAGTTTAGTCTTGAATTTTCAGCCTTGTTTTTGAAGCTTTACTAGGACTTCGATGTGCTCGGTGTGAGGAAACAAATCCAGCGCTTCAATATGTTCTATTTTATAACATTCCAGAAGGACCTTCAAATCGGAAGAGAGGGCGCGGGGATTGCAGGAAACATATAGGAGATGAGACGGTTTTAATGAGAGAAGTGCCTTAAGCACTTTCGGGTGCGTTCCCGCGCGTGGCGGGTCCAACACAAACAAAAAATTCTTTCCCTCGTTGGGGGACCAGGAAGAAAGATAATCTTCCACGCGAGCGCAAACAAATTCTGCGTTAGAAATCCCGTTGAGCTCCGCATTGACGCGCGCATCGTTGACGGCGGACTCCGACATTTCCACGGAAATCAATCGGGACACCATTGGAGCAGCAGAAAAACCGATGCCCCCGCAGCCCCCATAAAGATCCAAAAGTCCTTCAGGGCTTTCTTCTTTAATCCATTCCACCAACAAGGCATACAGCTTTTCTGTGCCGAGAGTATTGGTTTGAAAGAAGGACCTGGGTGAAACACGAAAGCGTAGCGGTCCCAATTTTTCTTCAATATACCCCGGCCCGTACAGCACCTCCACACGATCTGCCACTGCCATGTCAGATTTTTTGGTATTGAGGCCCCATAGGATGGTGGTGGCAGGATAGACCGACTGCACCACCTGAACAAACCCTTCCGGAGAGATTTCTTTCACCGCCTGAAGGAACACCATCCTCTGGCCCGTGTTTTTTCCTTCCCTTACCACCAGATGCCTAAGGCAGCCGGAAGAGGATTTCTGGTCGTATCCTTCTAGCCCTAATCGCTCCGCCCAATTTCGAGTGGCACTCAGGAGAGCCGGGGTCTCGATAGAAAGCAGATGACATTCTTGAAGGTCTAAAGTAACATCCCAGCGATTTTTCTTTTTCAAGCCCAGAAAAGTTTTTCCCAGAGTGACTTTCTTGGTGAGGCTATCCTTGATCACTTCCCTTCCGAAAGAAAACTCCATCTTATTCCGGTAATAAAACACTTTGGGAGACGGATGTATCGGGATAGTTTCCTTCCAGAAAGGGAGGAGCAGAGCCCTCAGACTTTCTTGTTTTTGCTTCAACTGAAGGTTGTAGGAAAGATTTTGAATAGAACATCCGCCGCATTGTCCGAAATGACGGCATAAAGACAGGGGCTGGGGGTTAGGG
>JACQJM010000090.1 GCA_016205045.1 Elusimicrobiota bacterium
ACCCAACAGGCTTCTTCTGTAAAGGGAGGATTTCTTCTTTTGGACTCTCAAGCCGCCAAGCGGGAAACCCCTCAATTAATTCTGGACATCCAAAAAGCCGCTCCTCATCTGTCTATTTTTCTTATTCTACGCCAAGGAGATCTCAACCGCTCGGAGATGGTTCAATGCCTGGAATACGGCGCGGACGATCTGGTCCCAGATTCCATTGATGAACGAGTGTTACAGGCTAAGCTTAAAGCCCATCTGAGGCGATTGCTGCCCTCAATTGTTTTTGCAGAGGAAGTACTGCGTTCCGCGCAGGGGAATCTTAAGGCGGATAGATCTCGACAGGAAGTGTGGTCTAAGAGTTCTCAGGGCCAATGGAGAAGACTCTCTGGGTTGACCCCTAAGGAGTTCAGACTGCTTTGTTTCTTTTTGGAACATCCGGGGACCGCTTTGGAGAGAAGAATTATCCTCGAGAACATTTGGGGGGAGAAGGCGGAAGAAGTGAATCAAGAAACTTTGGATCGCCACGTGGAGTCTTTGAGAAAAAAATTAGGAATTCATGGCCGAAAAATACGGACCCTCTACGGAGTGGGATATTCTTTTAAGGATGGATAATATGAAAAAAGTATTGGTGGCTGAAGATGATGAAGGATTTAGAGTTTTGGTGACGGAAATCCTTAAAGATGAGGGCTATTCCATTATTTCTACTACGAATGGTTTAGAAGCATGGAATCGTCTCAAACAGGAAGGCGCTGATTTGGCTATTTTAGACATCAATATGCCTGAAATGGATGGGCTACAGCTTTTGAAAAAGATTCGAACCGATGAACAGTATAAGAACATTCCTGTTTTATTGTTGACCGTAAAAGCTTTTACGGAAGATCAGGTCTCGGGCTATGAAACAGGAGCTGATGATTATCTGGTAAAACCTTTTGAAACCGATATTCTGCTGGCACGTTTGAAGGTGCTAGAAAGGCGTATTTTAAAAAAATAACCCGCCTAATCACTCTCCCTAATCACTAGGAAATCCTCTGTCGGATGCCGTCCCCTTTAAGGGGACGGAGGAGACATCCCTCTCCCTCAGGGAGAGGATGTCCGAAGGACAGGTGAGGGTTTTCTTGCAGGAGCCATCCTCACCCCAGCCCTCTCCTTTGCAAGGAGAGGGAGAAGGATGCCGCCCCCTTTAGGGGGCGGAGGATGTCACTGTTTTTAACTCCTTCGGAATTTCTTCGGGATTTTTTGGTCTTTACCGCTTATCCTAACTCTAGGAGAAAAACTCATGGGAGCCATTATTCTATGGAGCTTGTGTTAGTCGCAGTGGTGCCGTTATTCCTATTGTTTGTGGGGGCCGGTATTTTAATTGTGAGCCAAGTATCCGGATTTTTTCAATTTAATTACTTTTCCAACCGAGAAAAATTCTCCGGACAGTTGATTTCTCAAATTGTAGGACAAATCGCGCTGGCTAAAACTCAACTTTTTTCCCGGACCCGGGAATTGGAAAGCCTATCCGGCCGTTTGGCCCTGACAAACCAAGAATTAGCACGCCTCAACAATTTGAAGTCTAAATTTCTATCCATTGCTGTTCATGACATGAGGACCCCTGTCGCCTCTATTAAAGGGTTTAGCGAATTAGCCAAAAAAACGGTGGCGAACGATCGCCAAGGGCAGTATTTAAATTACATCACCAGCGCCGCCGAACAAATTACTCGTCTCCTTTCTGATTTAACCGACTTGGCAATGATTGAGGCAGGAAAATTAAAGATAGAGAAAACTTTTTTTGATTTTGTGGCGATGATTCAGGATGTAGCCCCAGGCATTTCCTTGGTGGCGAAGAACAAAGGAGTTGATTTTTCTGTTTCGGAGGTGCCGAGTTCCGTTTCTATTAAGGGAGATCGGTTTCGTCTCTCTCAAGTTCTCATGAACCTGCTGAACAATGCTATCAAGTTTACTCCTTCAGGGGGACAAGTGGATTTGAGAGTCCGCTTGGATTCTCGGGGAGTCATGGTGATGGTGCGAGATACGGGAGCGGGTATTCATCCCACGGAAAGAAAAAAGATTTTTGAAAAATTTTATCAGTCAGTGCACCAGAAGGATGAGAAATTGCGCAAACAGGGATGGGGATTGGGACTGTCCATCGCTTTGGAAATCATAAGAGCTCATCGAGGGGATATAGGAGTGGATAGTTTTGGGTTGGGAAAGGGATCGACTTTCTGGTTTAGGATTCCGCTTCAATACAATTAAAAGTTATGGGTGAGGAGTTAGGAGTGAGGAGAGATGAGATATGAGTTATGAGATAAGGCGGAACTTAAAACTACTTTTATTTTTCTTGCTAACCCCTAATCTCCAACCCCTAACCCCTATCTGTTATGGTCAGGAGATTCGTCCTCTTCAGGAGAAAGCTCAGTATGAGAAAGTATTGGAAGATAAGGTGGAAGAGGTATTGACCAGTCTTTTGGGACCTCACCAGGCCAAAGTGATGATTGATGCCACCATCGATTTTAGCCGGATCGAAAAAATCAATGCGCAGGGTAAAAATAGCGGGGGAACCTCTGCGGGGCCGGATTTGTCCAATTTGCCTGGATTTTCTTTTGCGGAGGCTCCCCGCATAGACAATCAAAATTTGAATCAAAAATATGAAAAGATGCTGAGCTATCCCACTCAGTTTCTAAAACGCATGGTAGTCACGGTCGTGATCAACCGCAGTGTTTCTGCGGAAGAGGTCCAACGGGTGCGTTCGGTAGTCTCAGATCTCTTAAAAATTAATCCGGACCAGGGAGATGTTTTGACGGTGTTGCAGGCTCCTTTTCCCCCCGTATGGAAAACTATTTTCCAAGACCCGGATTTGACCAAAATTCTTTTTAAATACTCTCTACTGTCCATGATGACTTTCCTGGCATTGGTTGTGGTAGCTGTTTGTTTCCTTAGAATTGCAGGAGCGCTCAGCACGATGGCTAAGGCACAAGTTCATCAAGTGTCTATGGAAATGCCCAATATCGAATCCCCTCGTTTAGGGGCACCCGGCTATCGCGAACTGACCGGACCAGGCACTTTGGAGCTTCCAGGCAGTGCCCGGGAAATATCGGGGGGAGAGCAGGAATCTGGCGAAAGAACTGAGGATGCGGTTGTATTTGGTGTCCGTAAAGATCAAGTGGAGCTTTTGGCACAAATGCTTAAGAAGGAAGAAGCAGGGAATGTAGCGTTGGTAGCGGCCCATCTGAAGCCGGAAGTCCAACATGTTTTCTTGGACAGTCTCTCCTCGGAATTGCGGACACAGGTTCTGCTCAAATTAGGCGAGGTCCGGTTTGTGGAACCGGATATGATTTTAAGTCTCAAGGATGAAATTGAGCGCAGATTGCAGGGAGCGGTGGGAGGCATCCGCATGATTTTGGAAGTGATGGAGAGGGCAGGGCCTCTAGAAAAACAAAAAATACTCCGTGAATTGGAAAACAGAGACCCACAAATGGCCCAGAGCGTGAGAGCCAAAATCTTGCTTCCCGAGGATCTGATCCGTCTGGATGAAAAGGAGTTTTCCATTTTCGTTTCCTCTGTTAGCAGCGAAGATTGGGCGGTGGCTTTGTGGGAGTTGCCTCAGGAGTTTGGGGACCGGGTAAAGTCCCAATTGACGGAAGGAGCCTGGAAAATCATAGAGCAACGAATGGCCATCGGTAGACCTCCGGAGGTGCGTATCGAGAAAGCGCAGCAAAAGATGATGGAGGTGGCTTCTTCTCTTATGGAAGCAGGCAAAATCCATCCTCCTGTAGCCTCAAGTTTGGCGTAATGCTGTCTGCGCGTAAAGGAGCTGAGTTATGGAAAACGATGTAGATTCTCCTTTTTCTATTTTTCGCAAAAAAGAACCTGCTTCTCCGTTGCCCAGTTCCCCGGGAATGGCCCCTGCTTCTCCGTTGCCCTCTACCAATTTAGAACGTCGTTTGAGTGAACTTGAGAAGAAGCTGGCCGAGACTTCCGAAAAACCTCTGTCTCCATCGGGTCAGCAACAGGAGGTGTTTCAGTTTCTTCAGGAACGGGTCCAGAAACTGGAAAGGATGCTTACGGATACGCAGGAAAAAGCGCTCAAAGCCGAGGTGCGGTTCCAGGAGCGCGAGGAAGCTCAGAAAAAAGCTGAACTGGAAACGGAGGATCTCATGAGATCCGTTCAAGAGCAGCAACGCTCTCGAGAACATGAACAACGTTTGCGAGAGGAATTGATCCGCTCTCAGGATCGGGTGGAGGATTTAGAAAAAAAACACCTGCAAGCGGTCGAGGAAGGAAGATTTGACCAGGAAAGACAAGTCCACCTGTTGGGAATCCAAGCGGAACAGTTTGATCAGCGATTTAAGGATTTTGTTGCGACATATAATGTGAGATGGAGCGAGTGGGAGAAAAAAATTTCGACCATTACTCAAAGATTGGATCATGAGATCACGCGGGGCCATGAGGTTTTTAAGGAACAAGGGGTCACCCAGAATTTGCGCTGGGAGGAGTTGGGGAAGGGTTTGGTAAGTTTAAACCACAAACTCGAAGCCCAACTTGTACGATGGGGAGAGGAAAAAAATATTCTCAATGAAAAAATAGAATCTCGTCTCAGGGAGTTTCAGAAAAACCTGGAGTTTATTTTGGATCAACGTTGGAGTGGGGAACGGGGAAAAATCAACGGAGATATTAAGGATCTAAAAGAATTTATGGATAA
>JACQJM010000104.1 GCA_016205045.1 Elusimicrobiota bacterium
GCATCATGGAGCACTCCGCCCAACTGCGCGAGAAAGGCGAGTACTTCAAATCCCACGCCCTGCAGTCCCTGGCCATAGAGTCTGCCGAGGCTTTTGCGGAGTTGCTGCACGAAAAAATCCGCCAGATGTGGGGGATCCCCGATCCCTCCTCTATGACCCTGCGGGAAAAGTTTCAAGCCCGTTACCGCGGGCTGCGCGTCAGCTTTGGCTATCCCGCCTGCCCCAATCTCGAGGATCAAGCCAAACTCTTCAAGCTCCTTCAACCTGAAAAAAACATAGGGGTCCAGCTGACCGAAGGGTTCATGATGGAACCCGAGGCCTCGGTCAGCGCTCTTGTCTTCCACCACCCCGAAGCCCATTACTTCTCAGTAGGCTCCGAGATCACTTCTACCGTCTGATTCTTCGATTATTTATCTACTTGCGAAAGGGGAAATTCCCTGCTAAACCATGAGAACCATGAAGACATATAAATTTCCTGTTATCGTAGAACTGGATGAGGATGGCTGGTATATTGGTATCGTACCGGACTTGAAGAGCTGCCATGCTCAAGCCAAATCCATCAGCGAATTAGAAAATCGCCTCAAGGAAGTTATCAAACTCTGCTTAGATGTAGAAAAAGGGAAGATCACTCAAAACACGTTTGTAGGAGTTCATCAAGTTGAAGTAGCTGCGTGAGTAAGCTCTCCGTTATTTCTGCGACCCGGATGATTCGAATTTTAAGACATCTGGGTTTTGTTTTAATTCGCCAAAAAGGCAGTCATGCCTACTGTCGCCATTCCGATAGCAGATCCACCGTGCTTCCCATGCACAAAGATGAAGACTTGCGCCGCGGACTCATCCGAGCAATCTTAAAGGATATCGAGATCAACCCGACCGAGTTTGATCACCTCAGGCACGAGGTCTAGTTTTTTCTCTTGACACCCCCCCCCCCCTGAAATTCATATAATTCGTGCGATTGTTTCAAATTACATATAATACACGGAGAACTTATTCATGGCCGACCAAAATATTCCCGTAACAGCCAACGGCGATGTCATCATTGACTGCGACAATGACAACAATGGCACCACTCAAGTCATAGCGTTCTCTCATGACAACGGCACAGAACTCATGCGAATCGAGGAGAGCGGCAAAGTGGGAATTGGAACCACAACTCCAGGCTCAAAATTAGAGATAGCGGGTTCATCCGCAACATCTAATCAGGCAAAGATATTCCTTAAGGATACCGCAGGAGATGCAGGTTCACGAACTTGGGGAATTAATAATGCCCAAGGAGATTCTGCTTATGGAACATTAGGATTTCATGTCGGCACGTCATCAGGCGGAACTCCGTCTAATACGCCCAAGATGGTGATAGACAAGGATGGCAATGTGGGCATCGGAGTTACAAGTCCCACTGAACTATTTCACGTAAGTGGAGGAGCCATCTTATTAGATAATAACCAACCCATCAGAACTAAAGACTCCGGCGGCACCGCCAGAGTAGCCCTAAAACTAGACTCCAGCGACAATCTCCGGATAGGTGACACCAGTGCATTAGGTAACATCCTATTCTATCCAGGCGCCTCAGAGAAGATACGTTTGCAGAGCGATGGAAAAGTAGGCATCGGGACCGTGAGTCCCAATGAGGTACTTCATGTCGTGGGTAATGTCAATTGTACGGGGGTTTACAAAGTAAGTGGGACACAAATCTCATCTGCTAATCTCTCCAATGATAGTTCCATTAATAAGAAAACCAGCACGATATGTCATTTCAGTGCCTTTACAAATACAGGCGGAACAAGTCCCGGTTTCGTTTTTGCACGGCTAACTACTGACGCCGCAATTACTGTGAAACGGATAAATGTTTATGCAGCGGATGCTCCAGGAACCTCATTTTCCACAACTTTTAGATTGTCTGATGGAAGCAATAATTGCGATGTGACCCTTAGTGACACCGACAATTACGCCACATCGACGTTCTCTCAGAACTACTCAAGTAGCTCTACTCTAACACTATCAATATCAGCAGATACCGGCAGCGCAACTGATCGTGTAAATGTAGTAGTGGAATATATTATTCAGTAACCACTGAGCCCTATAAATCCATTTCCCAGGGAAAGAAAAAATGAAAATAGTTACATGGATAGTTTGGTGCGTCTTCTCACTATCAACAACACAAGTCTTCGCTGAGACTGGATGGAAAATCAATGGCTTTATAGGACATAAAATCATTCCTGGTAAATATTTTTATAAAGAAGAGGTAACGACTCTGAATAATGGCACGATCACAGACGATCATTTTGAGCAAGCCGAAGTAGGATCCGACTTACAGCTGACTACAGTTAGGGTGGAGTTTACAAGAGAAGTTACGCCTTCTTTAGCCTGGGGCCTTGAAATGGGCCTAGATTCTTCACTAATTAAAACCTCTCACAAATGGTTGCGGCCACCAACAGGATCAGGAAGTTTTACAGGAACAACACGCACGCCCATCTGGGACAGCACTCCTCCGCTCCTGCCATCTGGCGGCGGTGAAATAACGTTTAGAAAAGAGGTAACAACAATAGCTTTTCCTCTATTATTGAAAGCTAGATCAGAGATTCTGGCAAAAGATAGATTCAGCTTTAGTGTGGGCGCCGCATTTGGAGAGTATATCGTTACACAGCAGATTGATGGCTCTCGAAGAAAGGGGCCCTCAGACGATAGTGATACCATTGCGGTTCAAGATAAATTTGTCGCAGTTAAACCCATGCTGGAGCTAAAACCAGAATTTGCTTTTCGACTAAAATCCGGTTTCACTTTACGAGTAACAACAGAATTAGGTTATATCTCTAAATTCGGACAGCTGGCACTCACAGGCACAACTTCTTCTTCCTTCAGAAATGAGTATGAACTAGGTGGCCTAACCTACGGTGGCGGCCTGGCCTTTAATCTGAATTTCTAAAAGAATCCTCAGCCACGGTCAGCGCCCTGGTGTTCCACCACCCCGAAGCCCACTACTTCTCGGTGGGCTCGGAGATCCCGTCGACTGCTTAATTCTTCGACCAAATCGAGCACTTGACAAAGTGTGTCTTATATGATACACTAATTTAGGTGAACATTCTCCAGACACCCGAGTTCCGTGAGTGGTTCGATGCGCTTCGTGATAAAGAGCAAACTCAGGTTTCGGCTAGATTGGACAGAATTCGGGAACATAACCACTTTGGAGATATGAGGAACCTTAGAGAAGGACTGGCGGAATTACGGTGGGAAAGGGGGCTACGGGTTTATTTCTCAGTCGTCGAAATTGATGGAAAGGCTGTTTTAGTACTTTGTGGAGGACTAAAAAATGATCAGAAGAAAGACATCCGCAGGGCGCGGAAAATCCTGGAAAGATATGCCCGTCATTAAACTAAAGTCAACCGCTGGACTTAAACCTTTTGATTCTAAAAAAGCACTCGCGGATCGTGACAAAGTGGCCATGGCGTTGGCAGAATCCATCATGGAAGGAGATCAAGAGGCCTTCCTAGAAATTATGGCTGCCTACATCGAGAATTTGAATAAGGCTGGGCTGGCACGTGAGGCTCACATTGGTCGTAAAACGATTTACCGGATTCTTGATAAAGAAGCTAATCCCCGCCTTGGTACCATAATGGCTTTTATGCAGGCGGTGTAGTAATCTTACTGTAGAAATTCCACGCCCGGGGAATTTCTATTCATCTCCTAGAGACAACCACAAAACATTTAGTAGAATAAACCCGGAGGAATTTCTCATGGAAGCCACTAAGTCTCAAGAAACTATTGTCGATCCCCTATTGAAAGATTATTTTGAACGCAGCAGCGCCGCCACTCGGGCGGTGGCCAATGATTTGGCCGTCGTCAAACGCATGGCGCTGGGAATTTATGAGACCTTTATGAAAGGCGGAAAACTCCTCATTGGAGGCAACGGAGGCTCCTGTGCAGATGCCGAACATTTCGCCGGAGAACTCACCTGCACGTTTAAAGAGCGCAAACGCCGCGCCTTTCCCGCGATTTCCTTGACCAATAGCGCCTCGGCCATCACCGCCTGGGCGAACGATTTTAGCTTCGACAGCTACTTCACTCGTCAGGTGGAGGCTCTGGGGAAACCCGGAGACATATTATTTTTGATCAGCACGGGGGGTGGGGACCGCGCCAACAATGCCTCCATGAACCTCGTCTCAGCCGCAGACAAGGGACTCGCCCTGGGACTCAAGCTCTACTCTCTCGTAGGCAAGACCGGCGGAGAGTTGAGCAAAATTTCTCACGAGTTCGTCAAAGTGGCTTCTTTTGAGACATCCCACATCCAGGAAGCCCACATCGCCATCATCCACGCCATCTGTTTGGCCATCGATGGCTTGGCGACTCACTAGGAGAATCATGCCCAAAATTGTCGAGAAGAAAAGAGAGGTTCGAAGTCAACCTAAACCAGCGACCCCCCAGCCCATCCAGGAGCGCATCCAGATCTACGTGGATGGACCGACCCTCCAAGAGATGGAGTCTTTCGATCCCAAAGTGGTGAAAGGCTACACATTCAACCCCACCCTTTTTCGCAATTTAGGTGTGACAGACTACCTCGCGTACGCCCAAAAAGTGATCTCCGCCTCCAGGGGACTGCCACTCTCTTTGGAAGTGTTCGCGGATGATGAGAAAGGGATGATCCGCCAGGCCAGAATATTGGGGAACCTCGCCCCCAACGTTTACATCAAAATCCCCATCACAACCACCTCGGCCGTCACCACCCTTCCCGTCATGAAGACCCTGGTTTCAGAAGGGTACAAACTCAACATCACCGCGGTGTTCACCAAAGAACAAGTCGTCCCCATCCTTTCCACCCTCAAAAACTCAGGGGCCATCATCTCGGTTTTCTCTGGCCGCCTTTTTGATATTGGCGTAGACGCTGTACGTGCCACACAGGACATCGCCCAGATCACCCATGCCAGAAGCAACTGCCTTGTGCTATGGGCCAGCCCCCGCATGGTGTACGACGCCTTGAGCGCCTGGAAAGCGGGCTGTGACATCATCACCATGCAGGCAGGGTTGATCAAAAAACTATCCCTCTTCAGCAAAACCCCGGAAGAATACTCCTTGGAAACTGTGAAGATGTTCTATAAGGACGCGCAGGAGTCCAAGTATCAGTTGTGACCCCCCTGGTCTTCTTGCTGAAGCCCCCTACTTCGCCTAACACTTTGTTTATAGACCGAGACGGGATACTCAATCATGCGGTGACCCGAGGGACGGAGATTTCTTCTCCTCGATCGATGGAAGAATTCAAAATTACGGAAGATATAGAGGCTCTTGTTCCGATCAGCCGGGACTGGAACTTGGTCGTGATCACCAACCAGCCGGACATCACTCGTGGACTGATCGACGACAAATTGCTGCGTCATTTTCACGAGCGCTTTTTGAAGCATGTTTCCTTAAACGTAGTCTACGCCTGTCCCCATCTAAAAACTGACGGCTGTGGATGCCGCAAACCCGCCATAGGGATGATTCAAAAATTTAGAAAGGATTTTCCTGAGGCGCAGAAAAAAGAGTGGTTCGTGGGAGACGGGCAAAGAGATAAAGAATGCGCCGCGGCGGCCCACATGCCCTTCATTTTGCGCAAGAGACCCTACAACCTAGATCTGGTTCCTTCCACCCAATTTGTGATCGATCAACTCTGGGATCTGCCCGCTACTTTAAGCAAAAACAAACTCACCACGGGTTCATGAGGGAGAAGTTTAGACATTTAATCGACATCGGTCTTTGTCTCTTTTGTTTTTTTCTTCCCCTATCCATATCTGCCGCGAACCTGGGTTGGGGGCTCCTATTTATCGGTGTGGCAGGCGTTTGTTTTGTTTCCCGACAATTTCCCTCTCTAAGATCGCCCCTTGAAAAGCCTCTGTCCCTTTACTTAGCGGTATCTTTTCTCGCGGCGCTTTTTGGAGAATCGCCCCCCATCAGTTTCCAACGTTTCCATTCAGAAATTTCCAAGGTGTGGCTTTTCTACTTATTTTCCGCCGCCTTCACCCTGTCTCCCAATCCTCCCCTCCATCGATGGCTGGGACTGGGATTTCTGATCTCCGCCGGTGTGGGCATCCTGCAGGTGTTAAGTCTGCATGCTCCCGGGACGATCGCCCATGCGCTCCAAGAAGCGGGCCGGTATCGTTTTTGATTCCCTCTTTTAGAGCCCACGGCACCCTTCACTCCGTCACCTATGGAGAATCCATATCCTTGGGACTCACCGGCGGGCTGGCTTATTTATCCTGGAGCAGTTTTACAAAATCTCCCGCCACACCCCGAACCCTGAATGTCTTCTGTCTGATTCTATTGGCGGCATTGGGACTCAGCCAGACACGAGGAGCTTGGTTGGGATTCACCGCTTCTCTGTTGGTTCTGGTGTGGCTCCGCAGAAATCTCCTGCCTTTTGTCCTTAAAAGCGGCGCTATTCTGACTTTAATCTTGGCCTTTCTATCGCGTTCCACGGGACTTCATCTCTTCAATAGATTCGTCTCCATATTTCACCCTCAAGGAGATCCTAATATAGGACGTCTGGAACTATGGAAAACAGCTTGGAATATGTTTAAGGATCACCCCTGGTTAGGCGTAGGGCTCAATAATTACAGGACGTTATTTTCCCGATATCACCCCACCCCCATTTATGGGGAAGAGGTGTGGGGAAGCGCACACAATCTTTATCTGCACCAGTTGGCGGAAAGGGGAATTCTGGGGCTTCTGGCTCTACTTCTGCTTTTAGGAAGCATGGTGTACTATTCCATAAAACGATACCGTAAAAATCCTTCCCCGCTCAACACCTGGAATTTGGCAGCCTTGGTGGGATTTTTAATCATGAATCTCACGGAGACCTCTTTTGAGACCACCATGAGCTGGATGCCCATTATCTTTCTTTACGCATGGTCAGAAAAAACAGATGCCACTTCTGCAGGATGGGGCCAGGAAGCCCAGGGCAAGAAAGAAGATTGAAAAGGGTGTGTCGAAAATTTCAGGGC
Source organism: Elusimicrobiota bacterium (assembly GCA_016205045.1). Lineage (GTDB taxonomy): Bacteria > Elusimicrobiota > Elusimicrobia > JACQJN01 > JACQJN01 > JACQJM01. The sequence continues at coordinate 6,969 of JACQJM010000104.1, forward strand.
ATGGGACTGTGTCTGTAATAGGGTCATGCCTGGGCCTGTCCCGGGCGGCCGCTGCGAA
>JACQJM010000105.1 GCA_016205045.1 Elusimicrobiota bacterium
CGGATTCTGCTCAAGCGGTTATAGGTATCGGGAAGATCTATGGCCGCAGCCGACACCGTGGTGATCGTATTGGGGTTCGTCGCTTGCTGTACCCCTTTCGCGTAGGATAAGTTCCAATCCAAGCGCACATCCATCTTGTCCTGAATCAGGTCGCATTGAGTTCCCACATCGAAAGTATGAACGGTGTCCTGAAGGTGTCCCGACCAGTCGTTCGCCTCCAAATCCACCCCGGTCGCCCTGTATCGGGAACGAGTGTTCAGAGTCATTTGCTCCCATGTGTAGTCCGAATAGAAGCTCCACCCTTGGGAAGGGTTGACGCTAAAATCTACCGAGTAGTAGTGCGTCTTCCCATCCAGAGCACCATAGTCGGCCTTGAAATCATCTCGAATAAGCCCGTAGTCCAGGCCGACATTCAGGTAATCCAGCGGATCCCAGTCCGCCCTAACCGAGACATTATTGCGGTCGCGGCCGGCTTCGTCAAATTTACGCAAGGCATCAAGCTGTCCTAGCGAAGTTCCTTCCCCCAGGGGAAAGGACTCCTCGGCGACACGCTCGGCGCTGTAGTCTTCCGGTGTTCGTCGGGCAAACTGATAGCTGGGCCTCACGACAAAGTCGCTGTAAGGACCTACATTCAAGGCGAAGGTGTAGATATTCTCGTGGGTCTTCTCAGCTTCCCTGAAATGCCGTTTCAGAATTTCATGGTTGTAATCCAGCTTCAAGCCCATGCCTTTAGCGAGGGGGTAATAGGCATCCGCCCCGAAAGTTGTCTTGGCATACTCCAGGGGGAGACTCCTGCGGCTGCGGGTGGGGTTGTAGGCGGAAGTTGGTGTTCCCGTGGACATGTTGGTGTCGTACTGTACATACTGATCGAACAAAAGACTGGGAGTCTTGTTGTTGATGTCGTAATGCCGCCCCCGCAAATTGATGGATAGTTTCTCCGTGGCCTTCCAGTTCCATCTGGCATTGGCATTCAGGGTATGGACCAGGCCGTCCAGGCTCGACTGAGGCAGGGGAGGCAGACGGGGATCGTTGAGAATGACCACATTGGAAGTGAACGGAAGGAAGGCTTCATTCTGCCTTTGAACGGCGAAGGAAAAGTCGGTGGCTAAGCGGCTTTTGGAATTTGTTTGGGTCGCGAAAGAGGCGTTCAATTGGTGGGTTTGATTGTCGGGAGGTAACGCCAACCGCGCCGTGCCGGGGGTGGAGGCCCCGGATGAAGAGAGGGCTCCATTATCCAGTTGGAAAGGATTATCCAAAGTAAGAGCCTTAATCCCGTTGTGAAAGAAGGACCCCGCATAGCCCATCTTGAATCCAGTTGTCTGACTTTCATACTCCGTTTGGAGGCGGATATCGTGGGTTTGGTAATCCACGGGCTCCAATGCTTCTTCGATCTGGCCGTGTCCATAGGTGACGCCGAGGGCCTTATCGCCCTCTTTTTTTTCGGCGGAGTACCCCAGGGAGGTGCGCCAGGAACCCACGGGGTTGAAGACATAGGACAAACTCCCCCTCCTCCTATCCACCCGCAATGGGACAAACGGAGTGTCGGAGAAGAATCCCGGCGCATTGGTGGTAGACGTTTGAAGACTCGACTGCATGTTATCAGAGAGGGTAAACAGGCCATCCCCCCGATCCTGGAGAAATGTCTGAGCGGTGTTGGAGAAGTTGTGCGGGATTTGATCGTAGGTAAAGGTCATCCTGTGTTTTCCCCACTGCCCCGATTCAATCTCGAACCTCTGATCCTTAAATCCAGGCTTGAAAGCGGATACGTTTAGATAGCAGGCTGAGGGTTCCGTGCTGACCTCCAACTCCAGGCTTTCGACAAAAGAACCACGAGGAACGTCTATATATTCATCAAATTTAGAGGACCCGGTATCTCCCCGAACCGCCTGGCCTCCGATCTCCACATTTCCCTTCATATCAGACGCCTGCAACCATGGCCTGAATAAGAAACCGATCGCTCCCATTATCAGGATTGCTCTCATCTTCATGGTAACCTCCCATTCATGTTCATGGTGATTTTCACTCATTGATTAGCGCTGGAACCTTACCCCAGAGGGATGATTGGACCCATGGATCTGGGAATGACACTCCGTACAACTCCTGGCAGCCAGGTGAAGATTACCTGGTGTACTCGCCGAAGTGGGATGTTGCGCTTCAATATGACACTGCTGGCAAAGCCTAGGCCTCTTGGCTTTGAGCAACTTGTCGTGTTGGGAACCATGAGGCTGGTGGCAGTTCAAGCAGTTTTCCCGTACAGGGGGATGCTCCCAAAGGAAGGGCCCTTTTTTCTCGGAGTGGCAGGAGAGACAGTTTTCGTTCACAGAGGCCTGCTTTAAAAGAGTGGGACCCATGCTCCCATGAGGATTGTGGCAATCCGCACAGGTCATTTTCCCTTCCCGAAGAGGCATATGGGAAGACCGTTGCAACTGGGCCTTTTTCATGTTGTGGCACTGGAAGCAGGTGTCCATGACCGTGGCCTTGGCCAGAAGAAGCTTGCCTCCCGGGCTTTTAGCCTCGTGCATGCTATGACAGGAAAGGCAGGAGAGATCCCGGGACTCATGCACGCTACCTTCCCAATGGAAGCGACCACCTCCCTTATGGCATTCCAGACACAAATTGGCCACTTCTTTGCTCGAAAACCTCTTGGGGTTCCTAATCGTGAAGAAATCTGGATTATTCCTGTCCCCGCCAGCCGTCGCATGAAGAGATCCGGGCCCGTGGCAGGTTTCGCAGGAGCGAGGGAAATCAATTCCCTTGGCATGGGGGAATGCTTTGGCATGGATATTTTGCTTGAATCCTTCCCGGTTGGCGTGGCAGGAAAGACAAGTCTCTGCTCCTATATATTCGGCTTGCTTTTCAGAGGAAGCCACAGACTGAGCTGCAGAAGTTTCGGCTGGCTTGGCGGACTCTTGAGCAGAAGGCACAGATGCGGCTGGAGTTTGTCCCTTTTTCTTGGATCCGGATTCCTGGGCAGAGAGACCCCTCTCCCAGAGGCGGCTTAATGCAAAAACCGATGACAGAACTAATATCGTGGCGATCCAATGCCCATGTCTTTTCATCGTTGCACCTCCTCTGAGTCCTCAGAACTGGTCAACCACTCCTCCACGGGAGTTTTTTGGTTTTCGTCCTGCGCTTTTATAAATCCGATAAGCCAAATCTTTGTTTCATGGTGTCCCTGTATAGGGTGCAGATTCTTTAATCTTTTTCTTATCCTGTTCTATTTGCATGCGTAATCTTTCTTTCTTCACTTCCTCGAAAAGCTTAAGAAGCTCTTTTGTCTTGGCCTCAAAATCCGCCTTATGATCTATTTTTCTCATTTTGGAATCGTAAGTCAGAAAATTCAAAACCCTCCGGGCATCTTTCCGGGAAATGCTCGTCCCCGGGCGCACCTTAGTGCGCACATGCATGCGGCTGACATACAAATCCCAATCCGCACGCTGGATTAAAGGATTGTTGACGGGCCTTGCCAGCGTGTGACACTGAGAGCAAGTTCTCTTGAATACTTTATAATTCTCCTGCTGGTCTTTAGGATAACCGGAGACATCTATTTCAGAGGGTCCCAAGTCATAATAAAATTGAGCCTTGAGCTGCTCCGGGGTGAATTTTCCTCCAGCCCAAGCTGAACTTAGAAATAATCCCAAGCTGATCGCTATCGCTGTTTTAGCCACGCAACTCATGTTGTCTATCCTCCTTCGAGAGTAAAAGATGTGCATTAAAGATCAAGGGGGGATACAAATTTATTCTTAGTGTTGTCGATTTCCTGGCCTTTTCTTTTCCTTCTTGAACCTCAGAAAAAAATGAGGCACTGGGAAGACGCGCAACCACGTCTTCCTGTTTTTCCCAGCCATCCCCTCTTCTTCCCAATATTCAATCTCTCCATTCTCCATTTTGGGTTCTGGCATGTGAGCACCCCCTCCCCTGGCGAAGACAAGCACTCTTTCTTTTCGCATACATCTTCCCGTCATCTGGAGGCCACGCAACAATGCTGCCAGATCAAAAGAAATTCTCATCATTTATCTAGGAAACGCTTCCCTCAACCC
>JACQJM010000101.1 GCA_016205045.1 Elusimicrobiota bacterium
ACCATCTCGGCGAAGTGGAGCCGAAGCTCATTGAGCTCGGTTTCGCTCTTCCCGGTCCAACCGGGCCGCCTCTGCAGGCTGTCGATGTGAAATGTGATGCCCTTGAGCCCCGCGGCCTTGAGTTCCCCTAACAGCTCCGGGGTCAGCGCAAATCCATTGGTGTTGAGGATGGGCTTTAATTCCCTATCCGCCACCATCCGAACCACCTCCACAACCTTGGGGTGAGTCAAGGGGTCGCCGCCGGCAATCGAGACGGCGTCGGTGTTGCGATACTTCAGAAACGTCGCCAGATCCTCGCGAACCTGCTCCAGGCTTTTGTGGCCAACGGGATTATTCGCTGAATAGCATCCTTCGCAGTAGATATTACATTTCTTGGTAGGTTCCAGCCAGGATATGATGTTATCCGTAAAACTCCACGGCAGGCGGTACAGGTTTCGATGGTCTAAGGTTCGGTGGTTGTGCATGACGATTTCTCCCTTTTCAGTCTAACGATATAAGGCGAAAACGGCCAGCCACGCCGCCGCGCGCGGATTGGCAAACCGCTCCGGCAACGCCAGCCGAATTCGATTCCGGTAGTCCTTCAGACAAACGGCCAACAGTTTAGCGGCCTCCTCTTCTAAATGGGGCAGCCTTCCAAGATCCAAAACAAGACGATCCTTCCCCCGCCTTAGGGCTTCTCTTAAATGGCCGGCCATGTGCTGAACCTCTCCCGCGGTCATGAAACCTTCCAACCGAACCCACAAACTATTTTCGGGACGGATTTCCACATGCACCCTCGATCCCAACGGCTTCAGGGCCCGCCGTATCCGGCTGAGCCTGGGATGGGAATCGGCCTGCCTGTAAGCATGCCGAATAAGGCGTGGATGCTGAAAAAAATTCAACCTCAATAGGAGGCTCGTCCAAAAGGCCATGAGAAGCATAAAGACCGACTGGAACCTCTCCCACCAGGAAGGACTCCCCAACGCCCCGTAGATTTCTTTTTCCAACCCCGCGATCCAAGATCGCACTTTACGGGTTGGACCCAAAACCCTTCCCGCCAGGAAAACAGGGTAAGCCTTGCGAATTTCAAAACCGAATCTTTCAGCCTTCCGGCGCAGAAAGGAATTTAAAGAGTCCTTGAGCTTAAGATATCCGAGAAGCCACGTCTCGAGGGAACGATAAATGGACGGCCCCAGCCGCAAAAAATCCTGCCTGAAGCAGTAATCCTGAGCCGATTCGATCTGCTCCGGCGACATGGAGGAGTGGCGAACCATGGCCTTGAATCCGTTGCAAGAACGGTAATAACGCTCTCGGTCATCGGCAAGGTCCCGGTGCAACAAACCCTCCTTCATGATCCGGTCATAAAAGGGTGTGCCGGGAGTGGGGCCGTAAATCAGAAATTGACAAAGTGAGGGCCGAAGTGCCAACAAACCAGAGAGTTCTTCCTGAATGATTTCAGGAGTCTGATAGGGCATCCCCACGATCATAGAGGCCAGGATGGAAATTCCGTGTTCCCGAAATTCTTTGAATAACTCCTGGACGGGCCGCCCCTGCTGCTTGGCAAACCCGGAACGGGTACCTTCGTACCCGATCCAAAAACCGTCAATGCCCATCTCCAAAATTTCCTGAACGGTGTACTGGCTGATGGCCCGGATGCTTGAGAAAACGAAAACCGAAATGGCGCGACCCGCCTTCAAAACACACTCCCGAAACTCCATGGCCCTCTTTTTGTTCAACAAGAAGTCCTCATCCAAGACCACGACCGACATCCCCGGCTCAATCTCCTGGTATCGCTCAATGATCCTGTAGAGGTCCTGCCCGGTAGGTAAGAGGCGTATGTGCTTGCGCTTGAAGAAATAGGACGTGCAGCAGAAATCGCAGCCGTTCGGACACCCGAGCCCCGCGAATACCATCCCGGTGCGGCTGGCTTCCATCCCGAATATCTTAAGACGACTGACGATGAGGGGATGGCGGTAGGGCATGGGGATTTCCGGCTCCCCCAAGAGTCTTCTCATAAACCCCACCCCTTCCTCCCGGCAGATGGAATCGCCATGGGGGCGCAAAACCTCATCCGAAAGAACGGTCCCGTAACCTCCCAGAACAATCCTGGATTTGGGACTGTGCCGCCGGATGAGGGCCACCACCTCCTTCATGCGGTGGAATGTGGCCAAGAGAAAGGACACCCCGATCACATCGTAGCCCTTGCGCAACTCGCGGAGGAGTTCCTGCCGGGTGGGATACTGCAGGACCGTGGTCGGAGCCTCCAGATTCTCCGCGATATACTCCAGGGAAAAATGGATGTGGTTGGCCCTGGGGCTGAAAAGCCCCTGGGCGCGGGTGACCTGCCCGAATAAAAGTTCATAGCCCACGCTGGGACCGTCTCCATGCTTCGGCCCCAAAGGACGGCAGACCGAGGTGAGAAGAACCTTATTTCTTTCTGGCATGGATTATTTTTCCTGCGAGACCATTGGATTTTATCCTTTCGATGAAATCTCCGGTCAGAACGACCATTGAGAAACCATGAGCCAAAGTTTTAAGGGCAGACAGATGAAGCTCTTCGGTTTGCGCGGCGGTGGCGTCCGAGGGAATGAATGTCTTAAACCCCCGGTCGAAGGCGTCCCGCACAGTCGATTCGACGCAAAGATGGGTGGCCAACCCCGCCACCGCCAGGTCCGTGATCCCGTCCCTGCGCAGGGTCCTCTCCATCTCCGGGTTGCTGAAGGCGCTGTACCGGCACTTGCGGAATATTCGTTCCTTCTCGGGACCCAAAAGAGGCGTGATCCTAGAGTGAGGTGTTCCCTCCAGACATACCTTTTTCCACCACACAGTCATCATCCCTCCGTCTCGGGTAGGATCCTTATGGCCGTGAAAAGCAAAGTAGACCGGCCTCCCCAATCTCCGGAAGGCATCCACCAGCCTCCTCACATTTTCCAGGATAACACGGGCCGGGGGAAGATAGGCCGGGCTGTAGGGATTTAAGAAAAAATCCTGCATATCCACCACCACTAGACCCAGCCGATGGGGAGCGGGAAAAATCTGATTTCGTTGAAGTTTCGCCAATTCTTTCATCCACGCCCTGGACCTCCGGAAAAGATTTTCCGTGGATATGTAACAATCCATCTCCTTGAGTTGATTGCGGACCACAACATGCGCCCTGGCCCCTAGATTTTCGGACCAAACCTGTCCGCAAGAGGTGGCGGCAGAGATCTCTTCAGGAAGACTGGGGCTGAGAACCACCTCAAAACCCTCGGACCTGAGCCCATCCGCGCAGGCCTGGACTGATCCGGGAACCTTCCCCCACGGGCGGGTCACCCCGTTTCGGTTAGCCACTTCGGTGGGATTGATGGGGGTGATCTTAATCAGAAATTTTTCGGGAGAAAAAATACGCTTAAGCTTTCTAGCCTCTATCTCCTCTTCTTGGGTCAACGCAAAATTGAGTGTGATTTTTCGGTCCCCCGATTCAAGGAAACGATCGCCGTACGCGGCCATCTCCTCCAGGCTCCATTTTTTGATCGGCACCATCCTTCGTCTTTTTTCTTCATCCAGAGAATGAACCGAAAACTGAACCTGGAATCGCCCTCCTGCAAAATAAGCGTTCTTTATTTCTCTCAACTCTTCAAAAAAAGCCTCCACGATGGGGGTTTTTGGAGCCACCGTGGAGATGCTGGGCAAAATTCCATCATGGGGATATTCGTTGGCCAGCATTCTTAAGGCTGATAACACGTTAGGATTTAGGGAGGGCTCTCCCATCCTCGCGAAATGGACTTTCACCTTGGGATGGGAACAAATGTTTAGGTCACCATTTTCACTCACGACTTTCCGCACCTGGCCTAGAATTTCCTCCGCGCTCAAATTCCCGCGATATCCCAAGGCGCCCGCGTCGCACATCCGGCAACCCACCGGACAGCCGAACTGGGTGGAAATCATCATCACCCACTTTCGGCTTTTGGGAACTCCAGGCTCCAAAGTGTCCACGAACTCCACCAGATTCTCCGGGTTGGAACCCAACTGCGCCAGGTATAGCTTCGCCAGCCCGGGAAACTCTCTTTCCTCTATGATTTGCATAGGCCCGATAGATACTTCTCGCACTCCATGCCAGCCCGCATGCCGTCTCCGGCCGCGATCACGATTTGCCTCCCACTGCCCGGGCGGGAGTCTCCCGCCAAAAAAACACCCGGGCAAGAGAAACACTGCCCCACCAGGGGGGAATCGGTTTCCTTTCCAACCAGAACAAAAAGCGCAGAAATATCCAGTCTCCTTCTGGCCCGACTCCGGACCCCCTCTACCCGTATCCTGCCTTTGAATTTTCTTGAGGATTCCTCAGGACCTTCTATCCCAACCACCGCGAAATCAAACAGGGTCTCGATATTAGGGCATGCCAATACTCTTTTTTTAAGCAGCCCCATGGCCTTCAAATTCTTCCCGCGATGGATGAGATACACCTTCCCCGCATGCCGAGAGAGGTGAAGCGCCTGATGGACCGCCGCATCCCCACCCCCCACCACCGCCACCGTTGCTCCCCCAAATTGGGAAGCCTGGTCAAAGACACCGTGGTAGACCCCGCGCTCCAGAAATTTTTCCTCTCCTGGAACACCCAGATTCTTGAAGCCTGCCCCCACGCAAAGGACGACCGCCCGTGAAGAATGGACACGCCCCGCGGAACGAACAGAGAACCCTTCTTCCCGCGGGGCGATCTTAAGAACTTTTTCTGCCGCCGTCTCCAGACCCCAGCGCCGGGCCTGCTCCTCAAAGCGGCCCATCAATTCCCGACCCGAAACACCTTGAGGAAATCCGGGATAGTTTTCTATCCACTCAATTTGTGCAGCCTGTCCCCCCAAAAAGCCCTTTTCCAGAAGCAGGGTTTTCCAGCCCGTCCGGGACAAATATAAACCCGCCGTCAGACCGGCGGGCCCGCCTCCCACGACAATAACATCCCAATGCACGGACCCTTTGTCCCTTTCTTAGAACATAAATTGAATCTCAAGGGTGTATGTGTCATTGGTGGTCTGGGTAGTGGCGGCGGTTCCGTTCTTGCCGTTCTTGGCGGAATCCCTGTCCCACTCCAAAACAAACCTCCCGTGCTCCATAGGTTTCCAATGAAGTCCCAGGGCCGGCCCCGATTTCTCGTTGTCATCGAATGCCGTATCCGGGTCGTTGAAGTCCCAGCGGAAGTAGGGAGACAGATCTCCCTTCTGGAAATGCCCCTGAGCCTCCAGATAGTACCCCGTGGACTTCTGCTCGTACCCCAGGGCGGCGGTGGTGTCGTACTTGTTCTTCCCCGTGAAGTACGCGCCCAGCAGAGCCCCACCAACCCCCTCAACCTCGAACGTGTAGTTCCCCAGGAACCCCAGTTGGCTGAACTCCTCCCGAGAGATAATCGTGTTGGCTCCCACATCCGTTCCCTTGGTGCCGAACCAGTTGGTGGGGTACTTGCCGTTGTAATAATAGACTCCAACCATACTTCCCTTATCCCCCAAGGAGTAATCCAGGGCGGCATAGAGATCTTTGTGGGTATCGGTCCCTATCTCCACCGAGTTCTCGAGTTTCCCCGTCCCGTTGACTATCCCGGCCTCCAGGAAGGCGTCCTTCACGCCAAGTCCCGCTCCCACCCCATACTGCCGGGAGAAGGGACGGTAGGGAGTTCCACCAAGTGTCTCCGCAAATGTTTTGGGGCGATTGTATTCCAACCGCGCGCCGCCCCCATGCAGATGGATTAACCAGGGCATGATCCTGCCGATCCTCACGGTCCAGAATGTATCCTCGCTGCCACCTATTCCCCGAACGTATTGGAGATAGGTCTCAGCCAATTTGGAACGGCCCCAATCCCCCATATCGGATTCGCTCTTCTCGCTATTTTCCGCGATATTCTTCTTTTCGTTTTCATGGAAATACATCTCCGAAAAGTAGGAGAATCCGTTGTCCAGAGGTCCGCCCGTATAAAGACTGAGGGCATGTCCCTCGAAGGAGGATTTGGGAGTCTGGGTCTCCACTCCTGTGGCCAATGTCTCCGCCTTCGTATTCTTGGTCCAGGCCCGGATTTTGGCCGTCAAAGCCACGTAATCCGAGAGATTGGCTTCCTTGTCCGTCCCTGGCATCACATGGCCTCCTCTCAAGAATTTCTGCCCGGCCCGCGTCAATTTATACCCGGCCGCATGGCACACGTTGCAACTGACCCCATACTTTCTGGCCCAGGCGGTGATGGCCTCCGCCTCCTGGATTCCATCCGGTTTCACGGGACAGTAATGCATTGTTTTATGAACGATGGGAGGTATCAACCACAGAGCGGTGAGAATTCCCAGCACCGTCCCCCCGACCTTCTTCCAGCATATCTCAACGGTATTGTTCATGGGTGTCATTTCCTCCATTCCTTAGCCTATCGGGCAACAAATTGGCCATTTCCTACGTGATTTCTTTATCCAGGATGGGAGATGGCACTGACGATCCCCAGAACTTCCCCAAACCACCGTTTTTCCTCCCCCTTGATGGGGGAGGGTAGGGTGGGGGTGGTTAAGTCTCATCGGAAATTTCCCCTCACCCTAACCCTCTCCCGCAAGGGGAGAGGGAATTGGGGAAGTTCTGGACGATCCAAGCACGTCCAATAATTTCTGGTCAGTTATGGCAGACAAATGGTGCTTTAGAATGATCCTCCCGGAAATATCCAAGATAAGCAGATTGTGCATGGGGCAGGCTCCCGGGGGATGTTCAAAACCCAGAACTTTGCCCACCCAGTCTCCTGGATCAAGGAGGAGGGGAAACTTTACCCCGTACTTCCGGAGTATGCTCTCAGGAGTGGCCCGGTCATTCCCCAATATGGAAATGGCAAGAACCTCGACCCGGGGACCAAACTCATTGCAGACCCTGGAGAGAAACCCAATTCTTTCCTGACAAGTTTCGCATAGATTTGTCATCCAAAGGATCACCGACTTCTTTCTGTAGTAACTTGACAAAATATAGGCCGTCCCCGATAAGTCACGGAGAAGGAAATCGGGAACGGAATCACCCATCCCGCGCTTTCTATCGGCCGGGTGTAAAAACCATTTTAAGCGGATGAGGATTTTCCAAAAAACATTTTTCATCTCTTTCCTCCTCCACGCCTCCTGCTTTTTTCGTGCAACAGTCTAGCCATCAATAGGGGGAAAAGGCCGCTTTGCGGGCTAAACAGGCTGGTAGGTGCAGAAAGGCTCTTCCGCGAGGATGTTCTGGTAGGCATAGTAGGCTCTGGCACGGCAACCCCCGCAGACGCGCTTAAAGGAACAGATCCCGCACCTTCCCTCCAAGAGTTCCGAATCTCTCAAATTCTGGAACACCGGAGAGTTGCTCCAGATGTCCTGCAGTTTCGTTCGCAGAATGTTGCCCGCGGAGATCGGCAGATAGCCGCAGGGAAACACATCCCCTTTATGGGAGATGAAGCACATATGGATCCCTGCCAGGCAGCCCCGACGTTCTGAGATTTCGGATTTCGGATTTCGGATTTCGGATTGTAAACCGAAATAAGATTCTTTGTTTTGTAAATTCGCAATTCGCGATTCGCAATCTGCAATTCTGAAATAATGGGGGGCGCAGATGGCCTTAAGAGGAATCGGCCCTTGCTTATCCATTTCATAAACCCACTTTAACCACTTTTCCACCTCTGAAGAACTCAGCATTTGAGAATCGGCAATCTGGATCCCGCAGCCCACCGGGACCAACAAAAAAAGGTAAAGGGCGGCCGCCCCAAAATCCTTGGCCAGTCTAAGCATCTCGGGAAGCTCCTGGACATTTTTTTTGGTGACGGTGAAATTGATCTGAACCTTGATCCCTGCTTCTTTCATATTCAAAAAGCCTCGTAAGGATCGCTCGAAATTGCCTTTGCCCCGAAAGATATCATGTGTGACGGGCAGGGCCCCATCGAAAGAGACGGACGCATAATAAATCCCCGACTCTTTGAGGTGTTGGGCAATGGACCAATTCACCAGGGTGCCGTTGGTAGAAAGCGCGACGGGGAGCCCGGTTTTCCAGGCATAAGAGGCGACCTCGAAGATATCGCTTCGGAAAAGAGGCTCTCCCCCTGAAAGGATCAATACGGGTTTTCCCATCAACGCCAATTCATCGATCAAGTTTCTGGCCTGCTGGGTGGTGAGTTCATCCGGAGACCCCTTGGCCAAAACGTCTGTGCGACGGCAATGGATACATCTTAAATTGCATCCGGCCGTGGTCTCCCAATAGACCCGTTTAAGATTCGCGGGAAAACTCTGAACACTCATTTTGAGTTTCTAGCGGAGACCAGGCCCAAAGTTTCAAAGTCTGGTATCCACTCTTTGTTATTTATCCGATCCTTCTTTTCCGTATCCAACAGAAATTCCCAGAAGTTCCTTCTCCCAGGCTAATGGCGCTTCCGGAATAATCAAAACAGGACAGGGAGCCGAACGCAACACTCTCAGGGCAGTTGTTCCTACCACCGCATTCCCCTCAAAGGGCCGGCATCCCCTTCCCATCACAATCAGGTTGCTATGTAGAGAATCGGCCTCACGCAGAATCACTTCGGCGGCATCCCCTCCACGCAGAAGAACCTCCGGTGATGGCGCGTGTAAAGAAGGGGGCAGGGCATCCAAAAATCTCTGTTTCCGGATGACCAAATCTTCACGATGGGTAAACGACTCAAACTCCTTGAGAGGATGGCACTTGAGCACCGTCAAAAAGGCATCGAAAACCCGCCGGAGTCTCCCCGCCACTTCCAAGGTATTCCAATCGCTGGGACGATCATCCACGGGACAAAGGATATTGCGCACCGTCAAGGGACCTCGTCCCCCATGAACTACCGTTTCTTGCATCTTCCTCACCGTGAGAACAGGGATATTCGTTCCGTGTATCACCTCTTCCGCCACAGAACCCAATAGCCACTTTCTTAATCCGCTCCTCCCATGAGTCCCCATCACGATCGCCTCGAATTCTCCTTGAGAAGAGATTCCCAAGATGGTCGGGGCGGGCAGTCCCTTTTCCAAACGACACTCCCATTTCACCAAAGGATGAATATAGGGTTGAACAAACTGGCGCAGCTTTTCGGGAGCTTTTAGGGCCTCTCTCTGTAAAATTTTTCCCACCTCAGAATAGATTTCCATGCCCACGTAAGAAGGTAAATGATAATCCTCCACTAGCAAAATCGTCAGTTGTCCTCCGCAAGCCATCGCCCAGGCCGAAGCATATTGTAAGGCCAACATGGACAACTCTCCCATATCCACGGGAACCAATATTTTCTTAGGCCACAATGCCATAAAGCCTCCAGGTCCTGTTTGTCCTACACACAGAAACTGGCAACAAAATTGCCATCCGAGGCATTTCTTGTTTTGCGATAGGAATTATGAGGAATGGTTGGGTAAGATGTGGCGTATCGCGTTGATCGTGCGGCGGGATACAGAAATTCCAAAATCATCTGCCAAACGACGCATCAATTTTTCATCGGTGATTTGGGGAGAAAGATCACCCTGTTGCTGCCAGTAGGAAAGGATCGAAAAGACCACCATCCTCTGACCTGTCATTAGGTTCTTAAGCGGGACTTCTTCATCCCAGGGAAGCTGCACGGAGCGAGTTCCCGCGGCCCGGCTGACGGTGCTGGGAGCGACGCCTATGCGTCGTGCTAGCTCGCGCAAACTCAAAGGACGCCGCCGATGTTTCAAGCGGCTAAGAAGAAAGGCGGACTGTACCGTGGTGATGCGGGAAAGAATCTGAAAAAGAGTATCCTGACGCATGTTGAGCAACTCGATGTTCTTTAAGATATGCCGCAACTTGCTTTTCTCCTCTTTACTCAATCCTCTCTGTTTCTTCCAGGTTTCCAGCCGGTCATAAAGAACTTCATACCTACCGCGCGCCCAGTGGGGGGAGATAAATTGAAAATAAATATTCTCAGGATCGCGAGCATCCTGTTGAATTCTGGCGATGCAGTGGAGCCGAATGCCTGAGGTCTGGGAGGCCGATGGGGGTCGAAAAAACTCAGATCGGGCCCCCACTTCCAAGGTCAAATCCAGAATTTGCCGTCCCTCTTGCTCGGAAATACCCAGCCTTTGACAAATCTTTGAGAGCGGGATCCCCTCTTCTCCATAGAGGAAATATTTTTCAAAAGCCCCCCGCCCTATCCGTTGAATAAGCCCAATGAGGTCTCCCTTCTTCTCCAGAAGATCCTCTACTCCGGCGGAACCTGGATGGGAGGCGATCTCCTCATGGAGTTCATAAAAACCTGAATGGAGACTCGAGGCAGGCCATCGTTTACGCTTGATGATGGGGACATTTCCTTGCGTTCCATGCAGAAGTTCCCGAAATAGTTCATCCGATTCCAAACCAACCACCTCGCGGGCCACTTCCGGCTCGGTCAAGGCGATCCACTTAGCTGCCGTAAGTCGTCCTTGAAGCAGTTGGCGCGTCTGAACTTTCTGATTTAGTTCTAAGGAGAATTTATCCATAGGGAAAAATACTAGGGCAACAATGTTGCCATGAATTTAGAGATAAATAATGATTTCATTAGACTTAATAATTCTATAAAATTAAAATGAGCAAGATTTCC